>NZ_JBHLVZ010000085.1:0-53658 GCF_042433125.1 Muricoccus vinaceus
GAGCAGGTCGCCTCCATCACGCGCCGCTCCTGGGCACAGGTCAAAACCTGAGGCGCTTGGTATGACAAGGATGTGGTGCTCGTGCCGCGTTCTGATTTCTTGTGCCCGGGCCCATGGCCCGGGAAGCCGCGTGCCGTGTCAGCGAGCTGCGGGACGGCGAGGCCAAAGGCGCCTGTGTTGCGCGCCGGAGCAGCGGCCGCCCGGCGCCCCCGACGCCGGGGCGGGCGCGTTCCTCAGCGCTGCGCACCCCCATGGTGGGACAGGATCACGTTGCGAAGCTGCTCCACGATCAGCCTGTCCGTGCTCTGCATGCGCGCGAGGAGGCGCCGGGCCGGCGGCAGAAGTTCGGTCATGCCGAGCTCGGTCAGGTTTGTGATAACCTCCCGCTGAAGCGCGATCCGTGCCTTCTGGGCGCGCGCTCTGAGAAGGGCCTCCGCGCAGGACGTCGTGTCGGGATGCATGGCGCCTGCTCCGCTCGCTTGTCTTGCAGGGAGCACGAAGCGGCGCAGTGCCTCACTTAAGAAGGCTAAAAAGCCGGCAGGGCCGGTATCGTGAGGGCACGTTCAGCGTCCCTCCCGCCACTGGCTCGGCTGAGCCCGCAGCCCGGCGCGTGACGCAGACCCTGCCGGGCGTCCCCACCTTCCTTTCGCCTCGGGGAAAGCTGCTTCCCCGGGCCGCAACGAGATCCTCGCCCTTCATCATCGCCCGGAGCCAGGGGCGCGGAGGGGAACGCCTGCACTGCACGCGGATTCGCGAGTTTCGGGAACTCGGGCTGGTCCGGGCTGACCTGCCCTTGCTGCTTGTGATGTCTAGCGAGCAGGGCCGATAGCGGTGCTCCGTAGGGTCTGGCGGCCCTGCGCCACGTCGGGCGAGCCCGTTCAGCAGCTTCGCCGTCCCGGCCAGCCGCTCTGAAACAAGCGTGGCAACTGGAATGCAACAGTGTTGCAAAGCTCGAGTGAAGGGAGAATTACGGGAATTTCATCCTTATCCTCACGGTTTCGCGAGTTCTTCATTGATGATCTGCTGATCAAACGAAGTCAGGCCGTAATCGGGTCTTGGGTGAAGCAAGGGCAGGTTGGTAGCCCATGGCCGCCGGGCAAAAGACCCGTCCGGCCGCGGCGAACAGAGGACAGAGCACCCCAGGCATGCAGCAGATCGGAACGGGAAAGACGGAACTCGAGGACCTCTCCTTGTCTGGCTTCACGCTGGAGACGCATGGCCGCGCCTCCGCGGGGGAGTGGGTCAAGACCGCCGGTAGCGGTCAGGCCTCTGCCAGCTTCAACGGCGTGGCCGGAACCTACACCCTTTCCGTCGGCTACATGGATGAGAACGACGGCAGCGCGCCGATGTCGGTTTCGGTCAACGGGCGCGTCGTGAAGTCCTGGGTGGCCTCGGCCAACAACGACCAGAACCAGGTGCAGTCCGTGACCGTGGCGCTGGCCCAGGGCGACACGATCTCGGTCGGCGGCTCCGCCAACTGGGGCGAGGCCGCGCGCATGGACTGGGTCAACATCAGCCCCGCCGGCGCCGCTCCGGTGACGCCGCCCGCGCCGGCGCCCACGCCCGCGCCAGCGCCGGTTTCCTCCGCCGGCAAGATCGGCCTCGGCGTGACGGAGCTGGACACGCTCTCGCTCTCGGGCTTCACGGTGGAGGCGCATGGCCGCGCTTCCTCGGGCGAGTGGGTCAAGACCGCCGGAAACGGCAGCGCGACCGGCAAGTTCGAGGGCACCAGCGGCGCCTACAAGCTGACCGTCGGCTACATGGATGAGAACGACGGCAGCGCGCCGATGTCGGTCTCGGTCAACGGGCGCGTCGTGAAATCCTGGGTGGCCTCGGCCAACAACGACCAGAACCAGACCCAGTCGGTGAACCTTTCGCTGAACGCGGGCGACACCATCAGCGTCAACGGCACGGCCCATTGGGGTGAGGCCGCGCGCATGGACTGGCTGAAGGTCGAGGCCGCCGGCACCGCCGCCCCGGCCCCGGCCCCGGCGCCAACACCGGCCGCCCCCCCGCCGGTGGTCTCCGCGCCTTCCACGGGCGGCAGCACGGCGGTGCCCGACAGCGCCTTCGACCTGTTCGCCTTCGCCGGCCAGTCCAACTCGACCGGGCATTTCTTTGTGCGGCAGGGCGACAAGAGCGGAGGCCCGCTCGGCGAGAGCGTGTTCGAGAGCGCGGTTTCCAAGGCCCTCGGCGGCCCGGTGGACGCGATCAGCGTCGGCGTGTCCGGCAGCGGCTCCAACCAGTACGCGGATGGCAACCTGTTCTGGTGGGACATCAACGCCAACAAGCCCTCGGGCCTGCTGGTCAACGCCGTGAACCAGATCCAGCGCGCCGAGTCCGGCGGCAAGCAGCTCGACGGCCTGGTCTGGGCCCAGGGCGAGGATGACGCGCGCCAGGCCTATGGCAGCCAGAAGGACATCACCGTGGCCCGGCTCACTGAGTCCACCGAGAAGACCTTCGCTTATATCCGCGGCCAGCTCGGCGATCCCGACCTGCCGATCTTCCTGCAGGAACTCGGCACCTTTCCCAACGACGTGCCGACCGCGCAGTACGACGCGATCCGCGCGGCCCAGGCGCAGATCGTGGCCAAGGACCCCAACACCTTCCTCGGCGCCAGCACCACCGACCTCAACCGGCACAACGCCGACAACGTGCACTACAGCAACGCGGAATACGGCGTCATCGCCGGGCGCCTGGCCAGCAGCGTGTCCCAGGTGATCACCGCGCAGAACGGCGGCGGCAAGGCCGGCGCGGCCGACACCATCGTGCTGCGCGTGTCCGAGGACGCGTGGCAGGGGGATGCGCGCTTCACCGTGAAGGTGGACGGCGCGCAGGTCGGGGGCACTTACACCACGACCGCCTCCCATGCCGCGGGCCAGACCCAGGACATCGTGCTGAGCGGAAACTGGAGCGACGGCCGCCACAAGCTGAGCGTGGAGTTCCTCAACGACGGATGGGGCGGCACCGCGAGCACGGACCGCAACCTCTATGTCGAGGACATCTGGGCCAATGGCGCGGCGCAGTCGAACGACCAGGCGGCCCTGATGCACAACGGCACCGCCAGCTTCGACGTGATCATCGCCTGAGCACATCCACCGGCTGGCGCTGACCACCGCGCCGGCCGGTGGGCCTCGGCGGCCTCGCGCGAGGCCGCCGTCCGCAACCCCGCAGGGCCGGCGGCGTGCCCCCGGTCCTTTTCAAGCTGCCCCCGGGCATGCGGCGCGCGGCGGAGACGCCGCAGCCTTCCGCACGCGCCGGACCCATGACGCTGACTTCAATCCGGGAGATTCCCCATGAGCAAGCCGCGCGTCTTCGTCACCACCGACATCGGCGGGTACGACAACGACGACGACCAATCCATGGTCCATCTGCTGCTCTACGCCGACAAGCTCGACATCAAGGGGCTCGGCGCCAGCGCGCCCGGCCCTGGCCGCGCCTCCGACATCCACCAGGTGATCGACGCCTACGCCAAGGACTTCGGAACGCTGCGCACGCATTCGGGTGACTACCCGACGCCGGAGGCCCTGCGCGCCATGGTCCATCAGGGCGCGGTGGACCACCAGCCCGCCGCCGGCTTCTCGAACGCCACCGCAGCCTCAAATTCCATTATCGCCAACGCGCGCGCGGGCAGCGAGGCGGATCCCCTCTATGTGCTCACCTGGGGCGCCATCGGCGACGTCGCCCAGGCCCTGCACGACGCGCCCGACATCGCTAGCAAGATCCGCATCATCTCCATCGGCGTCGACCAGCAGGACCCGAATGCCGGGCGCTACATGATGGAGAACTGGAAGGGCGAGGTCTGGTGGATCGACAACCAGACCAGCTTCCGCGGCATGTACGCGCCCGAGAACGGGATGAACGAGCCGCTCGCCGGCTGGGTGGGCCCGAACGCAAGCGGGCACGGCGCCCTGGGCAAGCACTTCGTCGAGCACAGCAAGGGGCTTCACTGGCAGTCCGGCGCCAGCGCCTCCAACCTCGGCATCAAGATGGGCGACACGCCCTCCCTCCTGTACCTGCTCGACCAGGCGGACAACAACAACCCGGCCGCCGACAGCTGGGGCGGCGACTTCGTGCAGACCGCGCCCCTCTACTGGACCGACAACCCCAGCGGCTCGCTGGCCTTCGGCAGCTACAAGGGCGCCCGCACCGTGGCCGAGGACCGCGGCGCCTTCATGGCCGACTTCGCCGCCCGGCTCGACCGCGCCAAGGCACCCGCCGCTGGCTCCGCGCCGGACCCCGAGGCCGGCCCGGTCCGGCCCGCGCCGGTCACGCCGCCCGCGCCGGCGCCGGTTCCCGTCCCCTCGGGCGACGGCATCGGTCTCGGCCTGACGGAGCTGGACACGCTGTCGCTCTCGGGCTTCACGCTGGAAACGCACGGCCGCGCCTCCTCGGGCGAGTGGCTCAAGACCGCGGGCACCGGCCGCGCCACCGGCAGCTTCGAGGGCCCCGACGGCACCTACAGGATGACGGTCGGGTTCATGGACGAGAACGACGGCAACTCGCCGATGTCGGTCTCGGTCAACGGAAAGGTCGTGTCGTCCTGGTCGGCCTCGGCCGATACCAACCAGGTCCGCACCCACTCCCTCACCCTGGCGCTCGATGCGGGCGACACGATCTCGGTCGGCGGCACCGCGCATTGGGGCGAGGCGGCGCGCATGGACTGGATCCGCATCGAGCCGACGGCCGGCGGCGGCGCCGCACCCACCCCTGCGCCCACTCCGGCACCCACCCCGGCGCCGGGATCCTCCTCCGGCAGCACCGACACGATCGTGGTGCGCGTTTCCGAGGATGCCTGGCACGGCGATGCCCTTTTCACCGTGAAGGTGGACGGCGTCCTGGTCGGGGGGGTGCGCACCGCCACCGCCTCCCGCGCCGCCGGGGAAACGCAGGACGTGGTGCTGACCGGCAACTGGACGGAGGGGCGCCACAAGCTGAGCGTGGACTTCCTCAACGACGCCTGGGGCGGCACTTCCACCACGGACCGGAACCTCTACGTCGAGGACATCCTGGTGAACGGGCAGGCGCAGTCCGGGGATCAGGCCGCGCTGCTGACCCACGGCACCGCCTCGTTCGACGTGCTCATCGCCTGAACCTCGAGGCGAGGGCCGCGTGGGGCCTGCCGGCCCCGCCTTCCCCGGGCGGCGCGTCGCTCGGGGAGGGTAAAGGGCGATGGCTCGCGCCACGGCCCCGCTGGACGGCTTCCCCAGGGTGGGTTCAAACTTCCCCCCAACGAGAGGGCCCATGGCCCAGGGGAGGACGGCATGGTCCATCGGCGCATCCTCATCGGCGGCCTGGCCGCCTTGCCGCTCGCGGCCACGGCGCAGGAGTCCTATCCGGCCCGGCCGATCACCATGCTCATCGGCTTCGCCCCGGGTGGGGGCACCGACATCGTGGCGCGCATGCTGTCGCCGCGCCTGCAGGAGGAGCTGGGCCAGCCCATCACGGTGGAGAACCGCCCCGGGGCCAGCGGCACCCTGGCCGCCGCCGCCGCCGCGCGGTCCCGCCCGGACGGCTACACGCTGGTCACCGGCACGGTCAGCACCCAGTGCACCGTGGCCCCCCTGATGCGCCCGCCGCCTTACGACCAGCTGCGGGACTTCACCCCGATCATGCTGGTGGGCACGCTGCCGCTGGTGGTGGTGGTGCGGGCGGACAGCCCCGCGCAGGACATCGCCGGCCTGTCCGCCCTGGCCCGCGCCAAGCCGGACGGGCTGAACTACGGCACCTCCGGCGTGGCGAGCCAGCAGCACCTGGCAAGCGAGCTTCTCGCGCAGAAGGCCGGCCTGCGGATGACCCACATCCCCTATCGCGGCACCGGTCAGTCCGTCACGGCGCTGATGGCCGGGGACGTGGACGTGAACATCGACACGCTGGCCACCTACCTTCCGCATATCCGGGCTGGGCGGATGCGGGCGCTGGCCACCACCCTGCCGGAGCGCGCGACGGCGCTGCCCGAGGTGCGGACGGTGCAGGAACAGGGCTTCGCGGGCTACGACATGTCCGTCTGGTACATGGTTCTGGGCCCGGCCGGCCTGCCGGCCGAGGTGGTGCGGCGCTGGGAGGCGGCGCTGGGCCGCACGATCGCCGATCCCTCCATCAACCGGAAGCTGGTGGAAAGCGGATATATCCCCGGCGGAGGAACGGCCGCCGAGGCAGCCGCCCTGGTGCGCCGCGATGCCGAGCGGCTGGGCGTTCTGGTGCAGGCGGCGGGCGTGCGGCTGGAATAACAGGGGCAGGCCGGCCTGCGAGGCGTCCGCCGCCGCGCGGCGCTGACCTCCGGCAAGGGCCGGCCCGAGCGCCACCGCGCTCTTCCATGCACCAGCGGGTTGTCCGTAAGGCGGTCTGGCGGCAGTCTTGCCGGGTGAGCGCCGGGTGAGCATCCGCCCGGCACGGCCCTGCGAGGGAGCGGCCCTGATGCGCTTGCTGCGGCACCCTGACCGCACCCGGCTTCTCCGCCGGCGTGGCCGCGCGCCGCGTCTTCCCGCCCTGCTGCTTCTCCTGGGCTTCCTGGTCCTGGAGCCCGGGCCCGGCCGAGCGCTGCCGGCCAGCCCTGCCCGCGGCACGCCCGCGGAAGCTCTGCCGCAGGCTGCGGCCATGGACCACGTCATCCCAGATCCCCAGCCGGTTCCAGCGGGTGGCCCGCCGCTCCGGCTGCAGGTCGTCGGTGGCCTGGCGGGCGTCAGCCAGTTCACGCGCCTGGAGGAGCCTTTCTGGACCCGCCGCCTGCCGGAGATCACGGGCGGGCGGGTCACGGCGGATGTGGCGCCCTTTGACCGCAGCGGGATCCGCGGCCCGGAGGCGCTGCGCCTGCTGCGCCTGGGCGTCACGCCCTTCAGCACGGCGCTGCTCGGCGTCGTCGCGGCGGAGGAGCCCGAGCTGTCCTCCCTGGGGCTGCCGGGCATCGCGCCGGACATGCCGGCCCTCAGGCGCATCCTCGCTGCCAACCGACCCTGGCTCGAGGCGACCCTGCGGGCGCGGCACGAGACGGAGCTTCTCGCCGTTTATGTCTATCCGGCGCAGGTGATCTTCTGCGCGCGGCCCTTCTCCGGTCTGATGGACCTGCGTGGCCGCCGCATCCGGACGGGCTCCGCCGCCCATTCGGAATGGGTGTCCGGCCTGGGTGCCATGCCGGTCGTGGCGCCGTTCGCGGAGATCGTGGCCTCCGTCCGCGCCGGAGTCGTGGACTGCGCCATCACCGGCACCCTGTCGGGGTGGCAGATCGGCCTGAACGAGGTCACCGGCCATGTGCATGGCATGGCGCTGGGCTGGGGGATTTCGGTGTTCGGCGCCAACCGCGTGGCCTGGGAAGCGCTGCCCACCGCCGTTCAGGAGGTGCTGCGGCACGAGCTGGCCTCGCTCGAGGTGCGCGTGTGGGAGGCCGCCGAGATCGAGACGGGGCAGGGCCTGTCCTGCAACACCGGGGAGGCGTCCTGCCCGGCCGAGCTGGCGGAAGCGGGCCGCGCGCCCGGCCGCATGACCCTGGTGCCGGTCACCCCGGAGGATGACGCGCTGCGCCGTCGCCTGGTGCGGGAGGTCGTGCTTCCCCGCTGGGTGGACCGCTGCGGCCCTGGATGCGCGGAAGGCTGGAACGAGCGGATCGGCGATGCGCTTGGCATCCCGGCGCCGGTGGAGCGCTAGGGCATGGCCGATCCCCGCGCCCTGCGGTTCTTCCGGCCGCGCTCGGCGGCGGGTGCCATCTTCCTGGGCACGGCCGCGCTGCTGGGCCTGGAGTTCACCACCGCATGGGAGATCGTGCAGCAGGGGCGGGCCACGGCGGAGGCCAACGCGCACGGCGCCGTGAGGGCGGCGGCGGAAGGGGCGGCCGCGACCATCAACCGCTCGTTCCTTTCGGTGGACAGCGCCCTGGCGGGCCTGCCGAACCTGCTCTCCGCCGCCCTGCCTGGAATCGGCGCGGAAGCCTCCCCGGCGGCGCGATCGGCCGCGCTGTCCCGGGTGCTGATCGGGCTGACCGACAGCGCCGTGGGCTTCCGCGACATCGTGCTGCTGCCGGCGGAAGGCGGCCCGCCGGTGGCCGCGGCCCTGCCGGGCTCACGGCGCAGGCCGCCTCCCGTTCCTCATGCCTTTCTGCTGGCGAGCGGCCCGGCCGGGGCTGCCGGACGCTCGGGGGTCACGGTCGCCGGCCCGGCGCCCAACCCCGCGACGGGGGAATGGGCCCTCTTCCTGTCCCGCCCCGTCGCGCTGCCGGGCCTGCCGCCGCTGCTGGCGGTGGCCGAGATGCCGGTGCCCGTGGTGGCCGCCGGCTTGGCCGCCCGCGGGCCCTGGGGCGACATGGAAGGCCTGCGCATCCTTCTGGTGCGGGGCGACGACCGGGTGCTGCTGGCCAGCGCGCCGCATGACGAGGCCCGCATCGGACGGCCCCTGCCCGGGCGCCTGGTGGAAGGAGTGGAGGGCGGGCGGTTCAGCGGGCTCCGGCGCACGCTCTACCCGGCCATGCAGGTGATCGCGGTGCAGGACATGCGCCCCGCCCTGGCGGGCTGGCAGGAGAACGAGCGGCGCATCCTGTTCGCGACCGGCGGGCTGGGACTGGTGACCGTCGCCATCGCCGCCCTGCTTCTGATCGTGCTGCGCCAGCGCAACCGCGCGGAAGCCGAGCGTGCGCAGGGGAGGCGGGTGCTCGAGGCCTCCATCGAGGCCATGTCCGACGGCTTCGTCATGTGGGACGAGCAGGACCGGCTGATCGTCTGCAACCGGCGCTACCGGGACTTCTACCGCGAAAGCGCCCCGGCCATCCGTCCTGGCGCCACGCTGGCCGAGATCATGCGCTACGGCGCCGAGCACGGGCAGTACCCGCAGGCCGGCCCGGACAAGGCCACCTTCGTGGCCGATGCCATGGCGCATTACCGGCACAGCTGGAACACCGCCCCGGTGGAGCGCCTGCTGCCCGACGGCCGCTGGATCCTGGTGACCGAGCGCAAGGTTCCCGGCGGCGGTTCGGTGGGCATCCGCACGGACATCACGCAGCAGAAGCGCGCCGCCGCCGACCTGGCCGCGGCGCGCGACGACGCCGCGGCGGCGGACGCGGCCAAGTCCCGCTTCCTGGCGCGGATGAGCCACGAGCTGCGCACGCCGCTCAACGGGGTGCTCGGCATGGCCCAGGCCCTGGCCTCCGACCCGGCGCTGCCCCCGGCCCAGCGCGAGCGGGCGGGCATGCTGGAGGCCGCGGGGCGGCACCTGCTCGGGGTCGCCAACGACGTGCTGGACCTGGCCCATGTCGAGGCCGGGCGCATTCCCCTGCGCAAGGCCCCGGTCGCGCTGGTGCCTCTGCTGGAATCCTCCACGGAGCTGATCCGACCCGCCGCCGCCGAAGCCGGGGTCACGGTCACGACCGATCATGACCCGTCCCTTCCGGGCGGCGCGCTGCTCGACGCCATGCGGGTGCGCCAGCTGGTGCTCAACCTGCTGTCCAACGCCGTGAAGTTCACGCCGCACGGCGGAAGCGTGCGGCTGCGCAGCCTTCGCGCGGGCGAGGGCCGCCTGCGCCTGGAGGTGCTGGACACCGGGCCCGGCGTGCCCCCCGGGCAGCGCGACAACGTTTTCCGGGACTTCGTCAGGCTGGAGCAGTCCGCGAACACCCGTCCCACCGAGGGCTTCGGCCTGGGCCTCGCCATCTCCAGCGGCATCGTGGAAGCGATGGATGGGCGGATCGGCGTGGACGACAATCCCGAGGCCCTGGCCAGGGGCTGCAGCGGCGCCCGTTTCTGGGTGGAGTTGCCGCTGACCGCCGCGGAGGTTCCCGGCCTTCCCGACGGCCCGCCGGCAGCGCCGGAGGGGCGCGCGCTCCGCGTGCTGGTGGTGGACGACGTGCAGACCAACCGCCTCGTCGCCTGCGCCCTGCTGGATCGGGCCGGGCACCGGGCCGAAACCGCGTGCGGCGGCGGGGAGGGGGTGGAGGCCGTGCTGCGCGCCGCCCGCGCCGGGGAGCCCTTCGACCTCGTGCTCATGGACCTTGCGATGCCTGGGATGGACGGGCTGGAGGCCACGCGCCGGCTGCGCGCCCTTTCACCCGCCGAAGGCGGAACGGTGCCGGTGGTGGCGCTGACCGCAGGCGTCTTCGACTCCGACAACGCCGCCTGCCTGGAGGCGGGGATGGACGGCTACCTGCCCAAGCCCGTGACGCTGGAGGCGCTGCAGACCGAGCTCGCGCGCTTCGCACCCGTCGCGCCACGCGTGCCGGCCCTGGGCTGAGTCGAGGCCGCGGCTGGAGGGGAGGGCGTCAGAAGCCCTCCGCCGCGACCTCCTCCGCGCGCCGCCAGACGCGAAGGAAGTTGCCCGCCCAGAGCGCCCCGATCGCCTGGCGGTCGTAGCCACGGCGGTGCAGCGCCTCCGTCAGCCCGCCGGTCTCGCCCGCGTGCATCCAGCCGCGGACGCCGCCGCCGCCATCGAAATCCGACGAAAGGCCGACATGGTCGAGCCCGATCCGGCGCACCGCGTGGTCCACATGGTCGGCGATGTCCTCCACGCTCGCGACGAAGCGCCCGTCCGGTCCGGGATCGCGCAGAAAGGCGGGAACGGCGGTGATCTGCACCAGCCCGCCGGAATCCCTCAGCGCGTCGAGCTGCGCGTCATCCAGGTTCCGCGGGTGGGCGCGCAGCGCGGCGCAGCAGGCATGGGTCGCGACGATCGGGGCGCGCGAACACTCCACCGCCTGCATCATCGAGGCCTTGGAGGCGTGGGAGACGTCCACCAGCATGCCCAGGCGGTTCATCTCCTCCACCGCCTGCCGCCCCAGCGCCGAGAGGCCGCCGTGCAGAACCGCGGGCTCCGGCCGGCCGTGGCGCGGGCGGGCGGCGTCGGCCAGGTCGTTGTGCCCGTCATGCGTCAGGGTGAGGTAGATCGCCCCCAGCCCGCGCCAGAGCGCGAGGCGGGACAGGTCGTGACCCATGGCGTTGCCGTTCTCCACCGCCAGCAGAACGGCGGTGGCACCGGCCGCATGGGCGGCCTCCAGCTCCGCCACGCGCGTCACGATGCGCCGGCCAGCGCCATGGGCGGTGTCGCGGATCGCGCGCAGCATCGCCTCCGCGCGGGCGCCGGCCTCCGCATGGTCCTCGGGGGTGCGGGGGCCCTGGGGGGTATAGGCGATGAACACCACCGCCTTCAGCCCGCCGGCCTTCATCCGGGCGAAGTCCACGTTGCGCTGCGTCTCGCCGCGCGGGTCCGGCGTGTTGGGCCAGGGGATGTCCACGTGGGTGTCGAGGGTCAGTGTTCCGGCATGGATCTCCGCATGGCCGGCGGCCTCGGCGTCGGTGGCGGCGGCGATCCCAGCGGACGTCATGTCAGCGGGGGTCATGTCGATCGGGGTCATGGCGGCAGGCCTCAGGCGGTACGGTCGGTGTCGGTGCGGGCTTCGGCGATGCGGGAGACGGTCTCTGCCAGCGCATCCGGGTGCAGCCAGCGGAACACGGCGACGATGCGGCTGGCGGGCTCGATCCAGATGGTGTTTCCACCTGCGCCCACCGCGACAAGGCTGTTGCGGTCGGCCGCCGGGAAGCGGCCGCTGCGGTTCAGCCACCAGAGCAGGCCGTAATCCGGGTGCAGCGCCACCGGCTCGCCCGAGGCCGCCACCCATCCCTCCGGCAGGATGCGCCGGCCGTCCCAGGTGCCGTCGTTCAGCATCAGCAGGCCGAGCCGCGCCTGGTCCTCGGCATGGGTGACGATGCCGCCGCCCCAGTGCCCGCCCCCGGGCACGGACACGACCGGCTCCCCGCCGATATCCACCACGGAGGTGCGGTAGCCCTCCCAGCGCCAGTCGGGGGAAGCGCCGATGGGCTCCATCACCCGCTCCTGCCAGATGTCCGGCAGGGCGCGGCCGAAGCGGCGCAGCAGGGCGAGGGAAAGGACGTTCACGCGGACATCGTTGTATTCCCAGTGCGCGCCGGGGGCGGCGAGGGGACGCGGCCAGCCCTTCGGCTTCTTGCCCTCGCTGGCGAGGTCCCGCCCGCGGTCGATCCGGTCCTCCTTGCCGAACAGCGTCCCTTCCCACTCGCTGGTCTGCTGCAGCAGCATCCGCCAGGTGATGGCGCCGTCGCGCGGGCCGTCGAAGGCCGGGTCGTCCACGCTGGCCGAAACCGGTGCGTCGAGGTCGGGGATGAGCCCGTCGCCGTGCGCGATGCCGGCCAGCACCGAGAGGCAGGACTTGGCCACCGAGAAGGTCATGTCGGGCTGCCGCGTGTTCCCCCAGCGGGCGGCCAGCACGCCGTCGCGCAGGATGAGGCCGTTGGGCGCGCCGCGCGCCTGCACGGGGCCCAGCACCTCGTTGTCGGGCGCGGCCTCGAAGTGGCCGCCCTCCAGATGGGCGAGGAGGTCGCGCGGAAATGGCGTTTCGCGGGAGGCGGCGAAGGCGACGGCCTCGCTCAGCGTCGCGGGATCGAAGCCGAGCGCTTCGGGCGCGGCCTCGGGGAAGGGGGCGGGGTGGGGTGCGGGAAAGGTCATCGGGGCGCAAACTGAACCCATGCGGGCGCGAGGGCAAAGGGGCGCGCGGGCGCCGGGCCTCCCTTGGTGGCGGCGGGGCGAATCACCACATTGGCGTCATGACCCAGACCCCCTCCGCCCCCCCTGCCGGCACCGAGATCGCGCTTCTCGGCGGCGGCTGCTTCTGGTGCCTCGACGCCGTCTACCGCAACCTCACCGGCGTGTCCGAGGTGGTGTCCGGCTATGCCGGCGGCCACGTGGACAATCCCTCCTACGAGCAGGTCTGCGGCAAGAACACCGGCCATGCCGAGGTGGTGCGCGTGGCCTTCGACCCGGAGGTGGTGTCCTTCGCCGACATCCTCCGCGTCTTCTTCACCATCCACGACCCCACCACCAAGGACCGCCAGGGCGCCGATGTGGGCCCGCAATACCGCAGCGCCATCTTCTTCGAGAGCCCCGCGCAGGAGGCCACCGCGCGCGAGGTGATGGCCGAGGTCGAGCGCGAGGGCCTTTATTCCGGGAAGATCGTCACCGAACTGGCCCCGGCCCCGCGCTTCTGGCCGGCCGAGGCCGAGCACCAGGACTATTTCAACCGCAACCCCTGGTCCGGCTACTGCCGCGCCGTGGTGGCACCCAAGGTGGCCAAGTTCCGCAAGGGCTTCGCCCATCGCCTGAAGGAGCGCGCGGCATGAGCGACGAGGAATACCAGGTCCAGCGCAGCGAGGCCGAGTGGCGGGCGAGCCTTTCGCCCGAGGCCTTCAAGGTCCTGCGCAAGCACGGCACCGAGCGCGCCGGCACCAGCCCGCTGAATGCCGAGAAGCGGGATGGCGTGTTCCACTGCGCGGGCTGCCAGTCCCCGCTCTTCACGAGCGACACGAAGTACGAGAGCGGCACGGGCTGGCCCTCCTTCTGGAAGCCGATCGAGGGGGCGATCCGGACCAGGACCGACCGCGCCTTCTTCATGACGCGCACCGAGGTTCACTGCGCCACCTGCGGCGGGCACCTCGGCCACGTCTTCCCCGACGGGCCCCGCCCGACGGGTGAGCGCTACTGCATGAACGGGGTCTCCCTCGACTTCCACTCCAGGGACGAGGACGGCCCGGCGGTGGAGTGAGGAGGCGGGGCGGGCTGCCGGCCGCCCGTCCCGCTTTCGCCGTCCGCCAATGCCATGGAAGAAGCGCTGCCCCGTGCTAAACAGGGTGGCGCGGCGCGGCGCGGGCTCCTATCCCGCACGCACGCCGCATCCCGCCCCTGGCCCGGAGCCGACCTGTCCATGCGCAGCTTTCTCCTCGCGCTGCCCCTTCTCTGCGGTTGGAGCCTTCTTCCCGGCCCCGCGGAGGCCGAGGTCCTGTTCGTGGTGAACTCCATGGACCCGGGCATCCAGGTGGTGGACGTCGCCACAAGGGCCGAGATTCGCCAGATCCCGGTTCTGCGGGAGCCTCACCACCTCGCTCTTTCTCCCGCGCGCGACGTGCTGCTGGTGGGCGACTCGGGCGGCAACGAAATCCTGTTCCTGGATCCGGGCACCGGCGAGCTGCTCAAGCGCGAGCGCATCGCCAATCCCTACAACCTGGAATTCAGCCCCGACGGGAAGATGCTGGTGGTGACCGGCCTTCGAAGGGACCAGGTGGACATCTATGCCTGGGAGGCGGGCACCGCGAGCCTCAGCCTGCTGGGCCGGGTGAAGCCGGGCGACATGCCCAGCCACATCGCCTACCGCCCCGACAGCAAGCAGGCCTATGTCACGGTGCAGGGCAGCCGCTCCATCGCCGCCATCGACCTCGAGACCCGCCAGATCGCCTGGACGCTCCAGGTCGGGCGGGAGCCCGCCGGCATCATCTGGCACAACGGCAAGCTGCTGGTGGGCATCATGGGCTCGGACCACGTGGCCGTGGTGGACCCCGAGGCGCGGCGGGTGGACCGCACCATCCGGATCGGCCGCGGCGCGCACGCGCTGTTCCCCTCGCCGGGCGGAGGGCCGATCTACGTGACCAGCCGGCTCGACAGCCGCATCACCGCGCTCGATCCCGCAACGCTGGACGTGATGCGCGTCTACGAGGTTCCGGGCGGGCCCGACTGCATTTCCTTCGACCAGCGCGGGCGGCTCTGGACCACCCTTCGCTGGACCCGGCAGGTCGCGTTGCTGGACCCCGAGACGGGGGAGGTCTCGGCCTCGCCGGTCGGGCGGTCGCCGCACGGCATCCTGTTCCAGTCCCGCGACCTGCGCCCACGCGCCGATGCGACGGCCGCGCGCTAGCCTGCGGCGGCTGGCCCTTGCCGGGCTGGCCGCGCTGCTCGCCCTTCCCGCGGCCGCCCAGGGAAGCGACACCTGCCGCGGCACCCTCTACCTGACCATCGACACCGGCTGGTCGCGCGAGGCGGAGGAGATCGCGGCGATCCTGCGCCGCCGCAACGTGCGCGCCACGCTTTTCGTCGCGGACGAACCCACCGCGCGCGGCGACCGCACCCTGTCCCCGGCCTGGGCATCCTTCTGGCGTGCCCGCGCGGCGGAGGGCCATGTCTTCGCCAGCCACACCTGGCGGCACTGGTACTTCTCCGGCGATCAGGGCCCCGGCCGCACCCGGTATGCCTCGCGCGGCGGGGAGGGCTCGGAGGTGCTGGACCAGGCCGCACTCTGCGCGGAACTTGAACGCCCGATCCAGGCGCTGCGCGCCATGGTCCCCGATGCGCCGGTGCTGCCCCTGTGGCGAGCTCCGGGCGGGCGCACCACGCCGGGGGTGCTGGCGATGGCGCGGAACTGCGGCCTGACGCATCAGGGCTGGACGGCGAACGGATTCCTCGGCGACGAGCTGGACGCGGCTGCCCATCCCAACCGCGCGCTGCTGTCGCGCAACCTGTTTAAGGTCCGCGACGGCGAGGTGCTAATCATGCACTGGGGCGTCCGCAGCCGGCGGGAGCCCTTCGCCGGCATCCTGGAGCCGCTGATCGCCGGGCTGCAGGAGCGCGGCTTCTGCTTCGCGACCCTGCCCGCCGAGGGCCGCCGCTGATGTTCGACGCCGCCGTGCGCCTCTACGATTCCTTCACGAGCTGGCTGTTCCAGTCCGCCGTGCAGCCCGCCCTCTACGCGCTGGGCATGATGGAGTGGGCGGAGGACGCCTTCTCCTGGATGGACTTCTTCGTTTTCGGCTTCGTGCAGGTGCTGGTGGTGTATGCCATCTGCCGCCCGCTGGAGGCCTGGCGCCCGGTGGAGCACTGGGACGACCGGCGGGTGGTGGGCACCGACGTGGCCTATACGCTACTCGCCCGGCTGGGCGTGCTGCCGCTGATGGCCTTCGTGATCCTCGCCGGCGTGCAGGCGCAGGTGGCGGGCTGGATCGCCGATCTCGGCTGGGTCGCGCCCAACCTGGAAACCCTGGTGCCCGGGCTGGAAGGCCGGCCCTTCCTGGCCTTCCTGTTTTACATCCTGATCCTGGATTTCGGCGAATACTGGCGGCACCGCCTGCAGCATTCGCTGCCCTGGTGGTGGGCGCTGCATTCCATCCACCACGCCCAGGAGAAGATGACTTTCTGGACCGACGACCGGAACCACGTGATCGACGACATGATCGCGGCGCTCTGGTTCGGGGGCCTGGCCCTGCTCATCGGCGTGCCGCCCGGCCAGTTCCCGCTGATCGTGCTGGTTCTGCGCGTGGCGGAAAGCCTGTCCCACGCCAATGTCCGGCTTTCCTTCGGCCAGGTGGGGGAGCGGCTGCTGGTGTCGCCCCGCTTCCACCGCCTGCACCACGGCGTGCTCTCGGCCGGGGAGGAGGGGCGCAACTTCGCCGTGCTCTTTCCCGTCTGGGACATGATCTTCCGCACCGGCGATTTCCGGCGCGATGTGTTTCCCCGCACCGGGGATCCGGAAGCCCCGGCCGAGTTGGTGCGCGGGGGCTGGTGGCGCCAGCAGGTGGCGGGCACGCGCCGCCTCTGGCGCGCGTTGCGCGGTCCTGCCGTCGGCTGAGGTTCGGCGGCGGGAACCATCCTGCCTTCTTCCATCCTGGCGGCGATGCCGGTCCGTTGTTGCGCTCGATGGAACCAATCCGCCTCCTCACGGTTCTCAGGACGCTGCTGCCAACGTCGCGCGGACCATCGCCCGGCAAGGGCAGGCTGCGCGCGGCACCGCACGTTGTCGGACGGATCATGGGAGAGCTTGGGCATGAGCGACTTGCCGAGACAGCGCGACATGGAGGCCGCCGGTGCGGACCGCCGCGAGCCCACGCCTCCTCCCTTGCGGGAGGCCCGTGACGACCTGCACGCCACGGCTTCGGCCATCGGCGCTCAGGCGACCGAAACCAAGGACCGGATCGGCGAGCAGGCGGCTTCGGTGCTGGACGAGGCCAAGGCTAAGGGTTCCGAGGTCGCGGACGCCGCGCAGGAGCGCGTCGAGAGCCTGGCCGAGCAAGGCAAGGCGGCCGGTGCGGAACGCGCGCAGGGCCTGGCCCAGGCCGTGCGGCACGCGGCCGACGACCTGGAGGCAAGCTCCCCGGAAATCGCCCGCCACGTCCGCGCGGCGGCGGACTCGGTCGAGGGCGTGGCCGCGGCGCTGCGGGAGCGCAGCGTGGGGGATCTTCTCTCGGAGGTCGGCAATTTCGCCCGGCGCCAGCCCACGGCCTTCTTCGGCACGGCGCTGGTCGCGGGCTTCGCCATTTCCCGCTTCGCCAAAAGCTCGGCGCCGCACGGAACAGGCCACGCGGCGCAGCGGCCCACGGGACTTGGCATGAGCGGCGGGCCGGGCGGCCGGACGGGCAGCATGGAGAGCACCACCCCGGCGCACACCACCGCAACGGGCGCGCCCGGATGGGTTCCCGATGCGGCCGGTGCCGCGCAGTCCCATCCGGCGACCATGGCGGCCGCCAGCCTGGGCGGCGCCGTGGCGCATCGGGCCGGTGACGCCGCGCCGGGCTCCATGCCGACCGATCGGGACGTGGCCGTCATTCCGCCCATCCCGGGCGAGGCGACCACACCCGGCCTTTCGCGCGGGCCCAGTCCTTCCGGCGACATGGGGAGGACCTCCTGATGTCCGACCTCAACCGGTCCGTGCCCGACCTGCTGGGCGACCTCGTCCAGCAAACCACCACCCTTGTGCGCAAGGAGGTGCAGCTTGCCCGCGCCGAGATGGGCGAGAAGGTGACCAAGGCCGGCGCGGCGGCCGGGGGCATCGCCGTCGGCGGCGTGCTGCTGCTGGCCGCCCTGGTCATCCTGCTCGAAGCGCTGGTCGATTTCCTCGTGACCCTCGGCCTCTCGGCACCGGTGGCGGGGCTGATCGTGGCCGTGGTGGTCGCCCTGATCGGCTACATCATGCTCCAGAGCGGCTTGAAGGCGCTGAAGGCCAGCAACCTGACTCCCGAGCGGACGGTTAACCAACTCTCACGCGATGCGGCTGCGGCGAAGGAGACGGTTCGATGAGCGGCACGACCGACCCCCAGGGTAAATCGGCGAGCGAGATCGAGGGCGAGGTCGAGGCGACCCGCGCCCGGGTGACCGAAACCCTCGACGCCCTGCGCGACCGCATGTCGCCCGGCCAGATCGTGGACCAGTTCGTGGACTATGCGCGGGACTCGGGCGGCGCGGATTTCGCGCGCAACCTCGGCAGCTCCGTTCGGGACAACCCGCTGCCCGTGGCTCTGATCGGGGCGGGCATCGCCTGGCTGATGCTGTCCGGCGACAAGAAGAATGCCGGTGGTCGCGAGGCCATGCTGGCCCTGCCGCCGCCGGCGCTTCCGCCGACCAGGACAAGCGCTGCCCCCGGCTTCGTTTCCGCCGGTACGGAAGGCGCGGGCAGCATGAGCACGGCCCGTGTCCGGGTTTCGGGCATGGCCGAGGGCGCGCGGGATCATCTCAGGGCCGGAGCGGAGGCGATCGGCGATACCGCCGCCCGGGCGCGTGGGGCGGCTTCGCGCGCGGTGGACGCGATCACGGGCGCGGCGTCCGACGCGGCGGAGGCCGTCTCGGACACCGCCTCCGGCGTCGCCGACGCGGCCTCGCGCATGGTGGGCGGGGCCTCGGATGCGGCATCCGACGCAGCCGGTGGCGCGGCGCGACTCTACGACCAGACGGCCACCGGTGCCTCGCGCGCGGCGGGCGCGGGCACGGAACGGGCCGGCGCGCTCGCCGCCTCAGCCTCGCGCGGCTGGAGCCGGATGGCGGAGGAGCAGCCCTTGCTCATGGGCGCCCTGGGCCTCGCGCTCGGCGCCGCGCTGGGCGCGATCCTGCCGCGCACCCGCACCGAGGACGAGCTGATGGGCGAGGCGAGCGACGCGGTGACCGAGCGCGCCGGCAGCATGGCCCACCAGGGGATGGAACGCGCGGCGGAGGTGGCCGGCCAGCAGTTCGGCCAGGTGCAGGCCGCCGTGGCGGACAGCTACTCCATGTCCAAGGAAAAGCTGAACGAGGGCGTTTCCGCGCAATCCGTCGGGGATGCCCTGGGCACCGCCGCCGGACGGTTGGCGGAAGCGGCGAAGGACGCGGTGCGGGACGTCACGGACGAGGCCCGCAAGGGCCTCGGTGGCGAGGAAGCGGGCGAGGGCGGTGCGCCGCACCAGGAGGCGCGGCCTGCCTCCGCGCCGGTGCCGCCGGCGTCAGCCTCCGTGCCGGCACCCACCGCCTTCCCCTCGGCCCCGCCCAGTTCGGGCAGCGGCTCGTCCACCCGGAGTGGCCCGCTCTAGCCCGTCGCCCCGTCGCCCGCGTCAGCCATTGGCGCGTGCGACGGCTTCCTCCAGCAGGTCGAACAGCGCGGCGGCAAAGGCGCGCATGTTTCTCTCCCGCCCGGCCCTGCCGGTGGCGATCGTGCGGGCCAGTTCCACCGGCCCCGCAACGGCCAGACACGCATGGCCGGCGGGATCGCCGTAGCGGTTGCCGGTTGGCCCCGCCGCACCGGTTTCCGCGATCGCCCATGTGGCGCCAAGCCGCTCGCGCGCGCGCCGTGCCAGAAGGGCCGCATAGGGCGGCGAGGAAGGGCGCAGTCCGGCCATGTGGACCGGCGTGATGCCCAGAAGCGCCTCGCGCGCTGCGGCCGTGTAGATCACCCCGCCGCCGAGGAAGTACGCGCTTGCGCCGGGCGCGGCGAGCAGGGCCGCCGAGGCCAGGCCTCCGGCGGAGGACTCGGCTACCGCGATCGTCTCCCCCCGTGCTTTCAGGGAAGCGCCGAGCCGGAAGGCCTGCGGCAAGAGATCCTGCATCACGCCTGCTCCCGATGCCGGGTTCCGCCCGCGCTCATTGCCGGGCTCAGTGGATGTGCTGCTCGATCTCCGCCGCCGGCGGCGCGTTGGCGGGGTCCAGCGTGCGCCGGAGATAACCGTCCTCCAGCGGGCGGTACATCGTGCAGAGGTGGCGCAGCCTCACGAGCGGCGCGTCGTCCAGGTCCACGCGCAGGTCGATCACCGGAAAGGGCACGCGCGGGCGCGCAACACGCACGCCGGCGGAGCGGAGTGGCCAGGGCTCGCCTCCCGCTGCCTCGCCGGCCTCCAGCGCGGCCAGCAGGCGGTCCACCAGGGGCAGGGCGGCGTCGGCCGTTTCGAATCCCTCGAGGATCGCGGGAATGACGGCATCGTTCGCCAGCCCGTTCCCGACCACCACCGCGCCCCGGCCCACCAGCCCGCCCTTGGAGGCGATGCACCGCGCCCCCGTCTCGTGCGCGGCGCCGCCCCTGGCGTCCAGAACGGCAAGCTGGCGCCACACGCGGTCCCCGCCCGCCGCCTCCAGCATGGCCGAGAGCGTGGCGGCTGCGTCGTCGCCCGCGGAAAGCCGCTCCATCCCCAAGGCACCGAGCCTTGGGTCGGAACGCGCCTGGGCGAAGACCGCGCCGAAGCCCGGCGCCAGGAACATCGCGCGATAGGTCGCGGCCATGCTCGATGTGGTCAGCGCCTGGCCGATCGCGCCCGTGCGCAGGCAGACCGCCGCAATGGAAAAGGTCATCCGATCCCCAGCACCTCGTCAGGTGACAAGCTTAGAGAGCCGCTGCCATGATGCGCAACGTCCCGGCCGAAAGGGTGAACCGATGCGCTCCCGACTTGCCCGCCTGCTTGTCGTGCTGCCGATCCTGGCCGCGACAACCGCCATCGCCGCCGCGCAGGCGCTTCCGGCACGGATCGCCTCCAGCAAGGTGGTGCGGGTGGCGGTGAACGGCACCTACCCGCCCATGGAAAGCCGCGACCCCGCGACGAACCAGCTCGTCGGCTTCGACATCGACATCGACCTCGGCGAGGCCCTGGCCAAGGTTCTTGGCGTGCGGCTCGAATGGCAGGACGGTGCCTTCGCCCAGCTCATGCCCAGCCTTCAGACGGGCCGCGCGGACATGGTGCTGAGCGGCATCAGCGACCTTCCCGCGCGGCGCGAGACCTTCGACTTCATCGACTACCTGAAGTCGGGCGCGCAGTTCCTGACGCTGGCTTCCAACACCGCCATCCGCACGCCGCTCGACCTCTGCGGCAAGCGCGTGGGCACGGTGCGCAGCACCTCCTTCCCCGCGAACATCGAGAGCTGGAGCAACGAGAACTGCACCGCCGCCGGCCGCCCCGCCATCCAGTATGTGGGCGTGGACCGCATGCCGCTGGTGCACCTCGAACTGCAGCAGGGACGGATCGATGCCAGCGTGCAGGGCAGCGAAACCATCCCCACGCTGATGGCCGCCAACCCCAACGCCTACCGCATCGTGACGGAGCCCTTCACCACTGTGCGGCAGGGCATCATGTTCCTCAAGACGGAAACGGAGCTGCGCGATGCCTTCGCGGGCGCGCTTCGCACCCTGTTCAGCAACGGCACCTACACGGCGCTGATCGAGAAGTGGCAGCTCCAGGCCTCCGCCGCGCCCGAGCCTCTGATCAACGGCGAGCGGCTGCCCTGAGCCCCCGCGCATGATGCCTGCCCGGCCCGGGGACGAAGCCGAGGACCGGCACGCGCTGGACATCGCGCTGCTGCCCCATGTGCGGCCGCGCCACTGGGGCCGCATTGCCTCCGCCGCCGTGCTCCTGGCATTGCTTACGCTGCTGGCGCGGGCCTTCGCGCAGGGACAGATCGCCTGGACCGTGGTGGCGCAGTACCTGACCTGGGGCACCATCCTCGAAGGGTTGCGCAACACGGTCCTGATGGCGCTGGCCGCCATGGCGCTCGGCTTGGTGCTGGGCGTGCTCGCGGCCGTGGCGCGCGCTTCGCCGAACCCGGTGCTGCGCGCCGCCGCCATCTTCTACGCCTGGCTGTTCCGCGGCACGCCGGTGATCCTGCAGCTTCTGCTCTGGTTCAACTTGGCGCTGATCTTCCCCGTGATCGGCATTCCCGGGATCTGGAGCGAGCGCACGGTCGCCGTGATGACGCCCTTCCTCGCTGCGCTGCTCGGCCTCGGTCTGAACCAGGGCGCCTATACCTCCGAGATCGTGCGCGCTGGCATGATCTCGGTCGATGCCGGTCAGTACGAGGCGGCGAAGTCCATCGGGCTGACCTATGGGCAGTCGCTCCGACGCATCATCCTGCCCCAGGCCATGCGCGTGATCGTGCCGCCGCTGGGCAACGAGTTCATCGGCATGATCAAGACCACCTCGCTCGCCAGCGTGATCCAGTACGCGGAGCTGCTGCACAACGCGGAAAACATCTACTACGCCAACACCAAGGTGATGGAGCTGCTGCTCGTCGCGGCCTTCTGGTACCTCGTGCTCGTCAGCCTGCTCTCGGCCGGGCAGGCGGCGCTGGAGCGTCGGGTCTCGCGCGGCGTGCTGCGGCTGGCGAGGGCACGTTGAGCGCGGCGCCGCTGCTGCGCGCGCGCAAGGTCGGAAAGTCGTTCGGCGCGCAGCGCGCGCTGGAGGACGTGACGCTGGACGTGGCGCGCGGGGAGGTGGTGTGCCTGATCGGCCCCTCCGGTTCCGGCAAGACCACCTTCCTGCGCTGCGTGAACCAGCTCGAGCGCTTCGACGCCGGCGGGCTGTGGATCAACGGGGAGCTGCTCGGCTACCGCGAGGCCGCCGGGCGCCTGCATCCCCTGCCGGAACGCGAGGTCGCGCGGCAGCGCCGGGCGACGGGCATGGTGTTCCAGCGCTTCAACCTGTTCCCCCACATGACCGCGCTGGAGAACGTCATCGAGGGTCCCGTTCTGGCCCTCCGCCGCCCGCGTGAGGAGGCGGTGGCCGACGCGCGCGGCCTGCTGGACCGCGTCGGCCTGCTGCACCGGCAGGACAGCTATCCGGCGGCGCTCTCGGGCGGGCAGCAGCAGCGCGTGGCGATCGCGCGCGCCCTGGCGATGCGGCCGGAGCTGATGCTGTTCGACGAGCCCACCTCGGCCCTCGATCCCGAACTGGTGGGCGAGGTGCTGGCGGTGATGCGGGACCTTGCCGGCAGCGGCATGACCATGCTGGTCGTGACCCACGAGCTGGGCTTCGCGCGGGAGGTCGCGAACCGCATCGTCTTCATGGATGCGGGCCGCGTGGTTGAAAGCGGGCCGGCCGGGAAGTTGCTGTCCAACCCCGCCCAGGCCCGCACGCGGGACTTCCTGTCCGCCGTGCTCGGATAGGCCGGGGCTTCCCCCGGCCTATCCGCGCCGGTCATTGCGGGGCGGCGGGCGCGGGTGCCTCGGTGCCGCCGGCCGGTTGTGACGGCGGCTGCGCCTGCGGCTGCTCCGGCGCGGCCGGCGTGGCGCTCAGCCGGGCCACGCCCGCCTCCAGAGCGGAAAGCTCCTGCCGGCGCTGGGCCACCTGGCCTTCGAGCCCCGCGGCCTCGGCGCGAAGGCGCTCCAGCCCGTTGCCGGAGGTGGCGAGGTCCGCCTCCAGCGCGGTGGAGCGGCCTTCCAGCGCGCGGACGCGGGCGGTGGCCTCCTCGATGCCGCGCGTCAGCTCGGCGCTGCGGGCGGTCGCCTCCTCCACCTCCTTCCGCTTCACGGCCAGCTCGTTCTCCGCGGTGGCCGCGGCCTCGCGCAGGGCGGCGAGGCGGCGGTCGGCATCGCCCAGGGCCTGCTGGCGCCCGGCCAGCGCGGCCTCGGCCTCGCTGACCTGCGTGCGCAGCGCCGTTGCGCGCTCCTCAAGCGTGGCCGCCTGCTGCTGGGCCGCGGTCGCGGCCTGCTGAGCGGCGGCGAGCCGCTGGTTCGCCTCGGCCAGCCGTGCCTCGGCGGGGCCGATCGCCTCGGCGGCGGCCCGCAGCTCGCCCAGCCGCCCCTCGGCGGCGGTGGCGGCGGCGGTCTGCTCGCTCACCCGTGCCTGGGCGGCGGCCAGGGCGGCGGTCGCGGCCTCGGTGTTGCGGGTCAGTTCCGCCAGGCGCGCCTCGGCACCCGCCAGCTCGCCCTGGCGCGCGGCCAGCGCGGCCTCGGCGGCGGTGATGGCCTCGGCCAACTGGCGGGCGCGGCCCTCGGCCCCGGCGATCGCCGCCTGGCGCGTGGTCACCGCCTCCTGGGTGCGGCCGGCTTCCGCGACCAGGGCCGCGACGCGCCCCTGGGCGGCCTCGGCGGTGGCGTTCAGCTCGGCCGTGCGTGCCTCGGCCTGGCGCAGGGCGGCCTGCGCAGCCTCTTGCTGGGTGGCGATGGCGGCCACCTCCGCCCGGCGCTGCGCGAGCGCGGTTTCGGCGGCCGTCACCTCGTTGCGCGCCTGCGCCAGCGCCGCCGCGGCCGTCTCGGCGCCCTGGCGGAGCTGGGCGATCTGGCCCTGCGTGGCGTTGGAGGCGGAGGTCAGCTCGTTCAGGCGGGCCTCGGCGGCGGTCAGCTGCGGGGCGATCTGTGCCAGCCGCGCCTGCGCCTGCTCCGCCCCGGTCGCCAGCTCCGCGTTCCGGGCCTCGGCGGTCGTGAGCGCGGCGCGCGTGGCCTCGGCGCGCTGGGTCAGCGCGGCAAGGTCGCCGTTGGCCTGCCGCTCGCGCGTCAGCGTCCCGTCCAGCTCCGCGAGGCGTGTCGCCTGCCCCCGGCGCGCGGCCTCGAGCTTCTCCAGCTGGTTCCCGCGGGAGATCGCGATGGACCAGCCGATGATCAGCAGCAGCAGCGCCGCGCCGGAAATCGCGAGGATAGGCCAGGAGATCCCGAACAGGCCGGGTGGGGCCGTGCCTGCCTTCGCGCCCGGGGGCGCGCCGCCGGGCTGGGTGGTTGCCATGTGTTCAAGCCTCCGAGGTGCCGTCTTGACCCTGGCCCGGGGGGCGAGGGTGCCGCGGTGCAGGTAGCCGCGTGCCCCCCAACGCGCGAGACGCCGGAAAGCCACCCCGCTGGATTGTGACGGCGGAGGGAGGCGCCGGCCGCCGATTGCCTCACCCCCGGGGCAGGGCTAGCTTCCGGGCAACATTGCGCCAACCGGAACCGGGCATCCCGATCGTGCTCCGGTGGCGCCGCGCGCTTGCCACGATCCGTCCAAGGAAACCAAGGCTTGAACCAAGAGATCTCTTCCGTCCTCCGTGCCGGGCACGGCTTCCGTTGGCCCGGCGGTGCGCGGGCGGGGATCGTGTTCAACATTGCCTACGAGGGTTGGTCCGAGGGGCAGGTGCCGGGCATCGGCCCCATGGGCAACCCGCTCAGGCCCGGCGTCTTCGACAGCAACGCCGCGAGCTGGGGCCTCTACGGCGCCACCCGCGGCATCTGGCGCGCGCTGGAAGTGGCGGCGCGCAACGGCGTGCGGACGAGCGTGATGACCAACGGCGTGCTGGCGGAGAAGTGGCCTGACACGGTGCGCGCCATCCACCGCGGCGGGCACGAGGTCGTGGCGCATTCCTATGGCATGGACGTGATCCCGGTTTACCTGCACGAGGCCGGGCAGCGCGAGAACATCCGCCGCACCACCGGCCTGATCGCCGAGGTGACCGGGGAGGCGCCGCGCGGCTGGATCAGCCCGCGCGGCACGGGCAGCCCCATCCATGCGCGCCTGCTGGCCGAGGCCGGCTACCTCCACCACGGCGACTGCAACGACGACGACCTGCCCTACCTGGCGCGGGAAGCCGGGGCGGAAATCGTGGCGATCCCTCTGATCATGGACGTGAACGACCTGCCGAGCGCGATCCGCTACGGCAACAACGCGCGCGCCATGCTGGAGCAGTTCCAGGACGCCTTCGCCGCCATGCGCGAGCGCGAGACGCGCCCGGTGATGCTGGACGTGACCATCCACACCCATGTCTACGGCCGCCCCTCCGGCGCCTGGGTGTTCGACGAGATCATGCGGCTGGTGAAGGCCGCGCCCGATGTCTGGACCGGCACGCGGCTCGAAGCGGCGGAGCACCTGCTGGCCAGCCGCGACAGCCTGACGGCGACCCCCCATGCGGCGGACTGAGCCCCGAACAGGCCGCCGCGCCATCCTGGGCGCGGCCGGGGCGGCGATGCTTCCGGGCCTGGCGCGGGCGCAGCAGCCATGGCCGGACCGCCCCGTCCGCCTGGTCGTGTCCTTCGCCCCCGCAGGGCCGGCGGATATCGTGGCGCGCATCGTGGGCGAGCGGCTCTCGCAGATCTGGGGCCAGGCGGCGGTGATCGAGAATCGCGCGGGCGCCGGCGGCAACGTGGGCGCGCAGCTTGTTGCCCGCGCCCGGCCGGACGGCACGGTGGCGCTCGTCACCACCAGTGCCTTCGCGGTGAACCCGAGCCTGACGCGCAACGCCGGCTACCGGCCCGAGGAGCTTGCGCCCGCGGCGCTGCTGGCCTCCACCCCGAACCTCCTGGCGGTGCGCCCGGACAGCCCGGCGAAGGACATCGCAGGGCTGATCGAGATGGCACGCCGCCAGCCGCTCAACTTCGGCACGGCCGGCGTCGGCACCACGCCGCATCTCTCGGCCGAGCGCCTGTTCCGCCTGCTCGCGCGGGTGGATGCCCAGCACATTCCTTTCACCGGCGCCGGGCCCGCGCTGACGGCGGTGCTGGGCGGGCAGATCGAACTGGCGAGCGTCGCCCTTCCGGCGGCCATGGAGATGGTGCGCCAGGGTGCCGTGCGCGGCCTTGCCGTGACCGGCGCGCGCCGCTCCGCCGCCCTGCCCGACGTGCCGACACTGACCGAGCAGGGCTTCCCCGGCGTGGACGACGTGACCTGGACCGCGATGTTCTTCCCGGCGGCGACGCCCCCCGCGATCCTGGCGAAAGCCAATGCCGACGCCACCCTGGCGCTGGAGGACCCCGCCACGCGCCGGCGGCTGGAGTCGGTGGGCTTCGACGCGATGGGCGGCAACCTCGAGGCCGCCGCCGCCTATGTGGCGGAGGAGACGCGACGCTGGGCCGAGGTCGTGCGCGCCGTCGGTGTCACGCTCGACTGAACCGGGGCGCCCGGCCATTCCGCGCTCCTCCGGGAGGCACGCCGCCCCGCACCGCCAGGAACACCGCATGCCCGAGCCCGATCTCCGCCCAACCCTTGCCGCGCCCGACGACGACCCCTGGCTCTGGCTGGAGGAGGTTGAGGGTGAGCGGGCGCTGGCCTGGGTGGCGGCCCAGAACGCCGCGACCTTCGCACGCCTGGCCGATGCGCGGTTCGAGGCCGAGCGCGAGGCCGTGCGCGCGGTGCTGGACCGCCCGGACAAGCTGCCCTTCGTCACCCGCCGCGGCGCCTGGCTGTTCAACTTCTGGCAGGATGCGGCCCAGCCCCGCGGGCTGTGGCGGCGCACCACGCTCGAGTCCTACCGCTCGGCGGCACCGGATTGGGAGGTGCTGCTGGACCTCGATGCCCTGTCCCGCGCGGAAGGGGAGGACTGGGTCTGGCAGGGTGCGGACACGCTGCCCGGGTCGCATAACATCGCCATGCTCAGGCTCTCCCGCGGCGGCGGGGACGCGGTGGTGCTGCGCGAGTTCAGCCTCACCGACCGGTGCTTCGTGCAGGGCGGCTTCGCCCTGCCCGAAAGCAAGGGCAGCACCGACTGGCTCGACCGCGACACGCTGCTGCTTTCCTCCGCGCTGGGGGAGGGGATGGCCACGCGCTCGGGCTACGCGCGCACGGTCCGGCTCTGGGCCCGCGGCACGGACCCGCTGGAAGCGCCCGTGATCTTCTCCTGCGACGAGGCGCATCTGGGCGCCTGGGGCGGGGTGGACCGCGAGACGCCAGACCGCTTGGTCTTCACCGACCAGATCGGGTTCTTCGAATCCACGGTGCACCTGGGCGGGCGCGAAGGGGCCGAACGGCGCATCGACCTGCCGGAGGATGCGAGCGGCCAGTGGCAGCACGGCTGGCTCGCGGTGCGCCCGCGCAGCCCGTGGACGACCGGCGGCACCACCCACGCGGCGGACACGCTGCTGGGCATCCGGCTGGACGCCTTCCTGGCGGGCGGGCGCGACTTCCGCGTGCTGTTCACCCCCGCTGATCGGCGCGCGCTACAGGGCTTCTTCTGGTGCGCGGGGCGGCTCGTGCTCTCGGTGGTGGACGAGCTCCGGCCGGTGTTCACCGTGCTCACCCCCGGCGAAGGCGAATGGGGCGCGGCCGAGCTGGCGGGCCTGCCGCGCACGGGAGTCGCCAGCCTCTGGCCGTTGGACGCGGAGCCGGAAGAATCCGACGGCACGCTGCTCGCCCAGGTGGAGGACCCCGTCACCCCGCCGGCCCTGATGCTGACGAACACCGGGCTTTCCACGCCCGTGCCGCTGCGCCGCTCCTCGCCGACCTACAACTCCGCCGGTCTGGTGGTGACCCGGCACGAGGCGGTCTCCACGGACGGAGAGCGCATTCCCTATGTTCAGACCGGCTCGGCCGGAGAAACCGGGGAAGCACCGGTCCACCTCTCCGGCTATGGCGGCTTCCGCGTCTCGCGCCTTCCGACCTACCAGGGCATGCAGGGCAAGCTCTGGCTGGAGCGGGGCGGCACCACGGTGGTGGCGAACATCCGCGGCGGGGGCGAGTTCGGCACGCGCTGGCACGAGGCGGGGCGGCGCGAGCGCAAGCGGCTCTCGCATGACGACTTCGCCGCCGTCGCGGCGGACCTCGTGCGGCGCGGCGTGACGCGGCCGGGACGCATCGCGGCGGAAGGCGGGTCCAACGGCGGGCTGCTGATCGCCAACATGCTGACGCGCTACCCCGAACGCTTCGGCGCGCTGTTCTGCACGATTCCGCTGATCGACATGCGCCGCTATTCCCGGCTGCTCGCGGGGGCGAGCTGGATCGCGGAATACGGCGATCCTTCGGTGCCGGAGGACTGGGCGTTCCTTCAGCACGTCTCGGCCTATCACCTGGCCGAGCCGGGGCGCCCCTATCCCCCCATACTTCTCGCGACCACGCGGCGCGACGACCGCGTGCACCCCGGCCACGCCCGCAAGATGGCCGCCAAGCTGCAGGCCATGGGCTACCCCGCATTGTTCCACGAGCCCGCCGCTGGCGGGCACGGATATGGCAAGGACAATGCGGAGGTGGCGGGGTTCGCGGCGCTGGGCGCCGCCTTCCTGCGCCGGGCGATCGGCTGGGAGGCGGAAGCGGCCTCAGCCGGCTGAGGGATAGCGGATCGCGGTGATCTCCACGCTCGCCGGCCCTGCGGGCGTGCGCACCGTCACCTCGTCCCCCACGCCCGCGCGCAGAAGGGCGAGTGCCATTGGGGAGGCGATGCTGATCTTGCCCGCCGCCATGTTGGCCTCGTCCTCGCCCACGATGGTGACGCTCGCCTCCTCGTCGCGCTCGTTGAGGTAGGTGACGGTGGCGCCGAAGAAGACGCGGTCGCGCCGGGGCTGGGCGGCGGGGTCCACCACCTCCGCCGATTGCAGCCGGTGGCCGAGGTAGCGCAGGCGCCGGTCGATCTCCCGCAGCCGCCGCTTGCCCTCCTTGTAGTCCGCGTTCTCGCTGCGGTCGCCGTTGCCGGCGGCCCAGGAGACGATCTCGACCACGCGGTGGCGTTCCGCCTTAAAGGCCTCGTATTCGGCGCGCAGCGCGGCCTCGCCTGCGGGCGTCATGTAGAAGCGGCCGCGGGGCAGGCCCGGCGGCGGGGGCGCGTCATCATCCTCCATGCCGCGCGCCCCGCTTCCCACCGCTCAGCGCAGGCTGGCGGCGAAGGCGTCCGCGACGTGGCGCGCGAAGCCCGAGGGGTCGCGCGGGCTGTCGCCGTCCTGCACGCGCGCCAGGTCCAGCAGCATCCCCGCCGCCTCGCCGATCCCGGCATCGCCCGCGGCCTTCTCGGCGAGAGCGCGGATGAGCGGATGGCGCGGGTTCACCTCCAGCACGGGCAGCCCGGCGCCCAGGCCCCGGCCGGCGCGGTTCAGCAGGCGCTGCATCTGCAGGTCCGGCCCGCCCTCGCTCGCGGCCAGCACCACGGCGCTGCCCACCAGCCGGTCGGTGGCGCGCACCTCCGACACGTCCTCCTTCAGCGCGTCCTGGAGCAGCGGCAGCAGGCGGGACAGGTCGGCCGCCTCCTCCTGCGCGCCCTCGGGCGGTGCGATCTTCGAGAGGTCCACCGCGCCCTGCGTCACGCTCCGGATGGGCTTGTCCTCGAACCGGTCCAGGCGCTCCGGCCAGAAGGCGTCGATCTGGTCGGACAGCAGCAGCACCTCCACGCCCCGCGCGCGGAAGCCCTCGAGCTGCGGCGACTTCGCGAGCGCCTCGGGCGCGTCGCCGGCCAGCACGTAGATGGCCTCCTGGCCCTCCTTCATGCGCGACACGTAATCCGCCAGCGAGGTCCAGCCCTCCACGGCGGAGGAACGGAAGCGCAGGAGGGAGGCAATGTCCTTGCCGTGCTCGCCCGGCTCGAACAGGCCTTCCTTGAGCACCGTGCCGAAGTTCTCCCAGAACTTCGCGTAGTCCTCGGCCTCCCTGGCGCGCGACTTCAGTTCGGACAGCACACGGTTCGTGACGGCGCGGCGGATGCGGGCCAGCGCCGGCGTCGCCTGCAGCATCTCGCGCGAGACGTTCAGCGGAAGATCCTCGGTGTCCACCACGCCGTGCACGAAGCGCAGCCAGGCCGGCAGCAGCTCCGCCTCGTCCGTGATGAACATGCGGCGGACATGCAGCCGCACACGGCTCTCGCGCTCGTTCTCCACGGCCTGGAAGGGCTTCATGCCGGGGATGAAGAGAAGGGCCGTGAACTCCAGCGCGCCTTCCGCCCGCCAGTGCAGCGTGGACCAGGGCTCGTCGAACACATGGCCGAGGTGGCGGTAGAACTCGGTGTAGCTTTCCTCGCTGATCTCGGACTTCGGCTTGCGCCAGAGCGCCGTGCCCTCGTTGGCGGGCTCGTCCTTGCCGTCGCGGAAGACGGTGATGGGGATGGTGATGTGGTCCGCCCACTTGCGGATGACCGAGCGCAGCCGGAAGGGCTCCAGGAAATCCGAGGCGTCCTCCTTCACGTGCAGGACGATCTCGGTGCCCGGCTCCTCCCGCGAGGCCGGCGCCAGGGTGTAGTCGCCATGCCCCTCCGAGGCCCAGGTCCAGGCCTCGTCCGACCCGGCCTTGCGGGAGGTGACCTCCACGCGGTCCGCCACCATGAAGGCCGAGTAGAAGCCCACCCCGAACTGCCCGATCAGGCTGGGCCGGTCGCCCGGCGCGGCCTCGGCGAGGGACTGGGTGAAGGCCCGCGTGCCCGACCGCGCGATGGTCCCGAGGTTGGTGGCGAGCTCGGCCTTGGCCATGCCGATCCCGGGGTCGGAGATGGTGAGGGTCCGCGCCTCCTTGTCCGGAACCACCCGCACCGCCGCCCCTTCGGGCACGGCGGGGATGCTGCTGGTGAGCGCCTCGAAGCGGCGCCGGTCCACCGCGTCGGCGGCGTTGGCCACCAGTTCGCGAAGGAAGATCTCGCGGTCCGAGTAGAGGGCATGGACCACCAGGTCCAGCAGGCGCCCGACCTCCGCGCCGAATTCGTGGCGCTCCACCGTTTCACTCACAAGCGATCTCCAGGATTGGGAAGGAACCTGGGCGGCGATATGAAACGGCGGCAGGGCGGCTTCAAGCCCGCCCCGGTCCGGTGCTCAGGGCTTGCGCGGGGGCTTGCCGGCGGCTTCGGCCGCCGATGGCTCCCCCGTCCACTCGTCGGTGATCATGCCCTGCGCCTCGCTGAGCTTGTTCACCTCGGCCGCGGAGGGCGGGGGGGGAACCCGGCTTTCCGACGCGCTCTCCGCGTCGAAATCGGCCTTGGGTCCTTCGGGCGGCCGGCTGGTCATGGCGTTGGTCATCTCCTTGGGCCGCGCCGCGGGGGGCGGGCCTTCTGGAACGCGCGGGCCGTTCCGGAGTTCGCGCCGGGTGCGCTCAGCGCAGCAGCACCGGGCTGGCGTCCAGGCGGATGCGGAACAACGAGTAGGGCTTGCGGCGCTTGTCCTCGCCGCCCTGGTATTTCGCCTGGCGATGCAGCTGGTTGGCCGTGACATAGAGGTGCCCGTCCGCCGCCAGCGACATGGTGTCGGGCCAGAGAAGCCGGGGATCGTGCGCCACCGTTTCCCAGTCGCCCGCCGCGGTGCGCCGCAGGATGGCGTTGTGCTCGTAGCTGGTGGCGTAGATGCGGCCCTGGGCATCCGATTCCAGCCCATCCGCGCCGCCGCCCTTGTCGCCCTCGTCGCGAAGCGTCGCCGCCACGGCATCCTCCCCCAGATGCGCGTCCGCCAGGGCATCGGTCGCCACGCTGTAGAGGCGGCGGGAGGCGAGGGGGCAGAAGAACAGCCGCGCCCCATCCGCCGAGATGGCGATGCCGTCCGCGCCCATGGACACGGGCTTCGTCGTGCCGTCCGGCTGACGCTCCATCAGCGGGCGGCCCTCCACCACCGGCATGAAGCGCCCGGCGGGCTCGGCCTTGGTGCTGGGATGGTCGTGCAGGCGCCGCCAGCTGTTGCCGGTGGCAAGGTCCACCACGATGATGCCGTTCGGCCCCTTGTCCGCGCTGTCGGTGATGAAGGCCATGCCCTCCGGTCCACGGCGCAGGTCGAAGCGGACGTCGTTCAGGTAGGTGGTGGGCAGGGCGACATCGGCGGGAAAAAGGATCGTCTTCACCACCCGGTCGGTCGAGAGGTCCACGCAGACCAGCTTGGGCCCGCCCGGCCGGGTCGGGGCGAACATCGGGCTGCCCGTGTCGAGGATCCAGAGCCGGTCGGCCGGGTCCACCACCACGCTCTGCACCGAGACCAGCCCGGCGGAAGGATCCTCCGGCGTCGTCTCGTTCAGCGCCAGGCTGGGATACGGAACGGGCTTGCCGTCCCTCAGCTCGGCCACCGTGAACTCCACCGCATCCCCCCACTTGGGAAAGTTCACGAAGATCCGCCCCTCGCGCGAAACGGTGACGCCGGTGGGCATCGGGCCGCTGAAATGCGCGACGGCCTCGAGCCGCCCCAGGGGCTCGTCGGCGGGCAGGGTGTGGGGGTCGTCGGACATGGTCGCTCTCCTGGGGCGGGGGTGGGCCGGCCGCCGCCGCCCCGGCCTGGGCGCAGCCGACGGCCATGTCGGGTGACGAGGTCACCGGGCGCTTCCGGCTTCGCGCCGGACCGGACCTCATCATTTGCACGCCGGCCTGGGCTTCCGTGTCGAACCGCCAGGGCCGCTCCCGGTTGCGGACGGGTCGGCAGCGAGCCTGCGCCGCGGCGCGCTGCGCTGCCACGACGCGGCGATCGCTTCGGGCGCCTCCCTCAACCCGGGCGCCCGCATGGCGGGAAGGCCGGGCATTCCCATCGCAAGCGGGGTGAAGGCATCCGGCCGGCGGGCGGCAGGCCGGGTTCCACGAGGCTGTTTCGCAGGGCTTCAGCGAAAGTGGCGTTCCGGTGATACCGAAGGCCATCACCTCCGGCCGCGCGGTTCGCCCAGGCCCAGCATCGTCGTTTCCCACGTTGATTCGCAGGCGGGAGGGGTGGCATCCCGAAGGCGCGGAGCACACCCCGAAGGCCAACGCGGTGCCCGCCGGGCTTGCCTTCCCGCCATGGTCATGCGGTTGCCAGCGGCAAGGTGCCTGGGGCAGGCCAGCCTTTGCGGATGGGTGCGATGATCCGCGCGGCACCCGCTTCCCCGGCGCAATGCACATCCTGTGCGGCCCGCCCAGCCCGGCTGGATCAAGACGATGTGCGAAGCGGATCGCACCTCTTCGAAGAGCGCGTGGGCGGCCCAGGCCTGAGGAGGCCGAGCGAGGCGAAGTTCGCAACATCCCCCACCGCAACCGCTGCGTGTCGCGGCACCGGCGCTCAGCGAGGTGGAGCCGGATGGCGTGCTCGAATATCTCGCACAGACTGCGAAACCTGCTTCCGAAGAAACGTCGGGCGCTCGTTGACTGCCTGATGATCCCGCCGGCGGCACGCTTCGTCTCACGGGCGAGCTCAGCCTCGGCGGAAGCATCGCGCGATAGCCGGTTCCTCGAGGGAACCGCCACGCTTTGCCAGGTCGTCCCCAAGCGGGCGCTCAGCCGATGGGTCGGACCACCAGCACGGTGCCCTCCACCGCCTCCACCCGGACGATGGCGCCGGCTGGCGTGGCGGTGCCCCGCGCCGCACGGGCCGCCCAGTCGCTATCGCCGAGGCGAACGCGCAGGCCGCTGCCATCGGCATCCAGCACCCGGCCTTCGCGCCCCACCAGGCCAGACTCCGGCGTGTTGAGGGATGGCGGGCCCAGCGCCCGGCGGCGCAGCAGCGCCAGGGCCACGCCCGCGGCCATCAGTGCCACGAAGATCGCGACGGCGCCGGGAAAGCCGGGTTCGGCGAGCCGCCACGCCAGCCCCGTCCCGATCGCGGCGAGCCCGGCCCAGAGCAGGAAAACGCCGGGAACCGCCAGCTCCGCGCCGAGCAGCAGCAACCCTGCCAGGATCCAGATCAGCCAGGTGTCCAAGGACCGGCCCCCGTGCGAGGCACCGAGCGCACCTCCGCCGCGCCCGTGGGCGGAGTGCCGGGCTGGCCCGGCGCGGGCGCCGCGAAGCCGATCGGCCCGGGAAGCGGCGACCGGGCCGATGTCTGCCGCGATGTCGGGACCGGTGCCTGACCCGGCGCATGGCCGGGGGACATGCCGCCCCCGGGCCCGTCGCGCAGCAGTTCCAGCGCGGCGCTCACGCCTCCGGCCAGCCCCGCCGCCTCCATCGGAACGATCACGAGGCGGGAAGACGGACTGGCCGCAATGGCCTGGAAGGCAGCCACGTACTTCTCCGCCACGAAGTAGCGCAGCGCGTCCCCGCCCGCACCCGTTGCGGCCTCGGCCACCATGCGGGTGGCTGCGGCCTCCGCCTGGGCGGAGCGCTCGCGGGCCTCGGCGTCGCGGAAGGCGGCCTCGCGGCGCCCCTCGGCCTCCAGCACCAGGGCGGACTTGGCGCCCTCGGCCCGGACCACCGTCGCGCGGCGCTCGCGCTCGGCGGTCATCTGCAGGTTCATCGCGCGGATCAGGTTCTCGGGCGGCTCGATCTTGCGGATCTCCACCCGGTTCACCTTGACCCCCCAGGGCTCCGTCGCGCCGTCGAGGGTGACCAGCAGGGTGGAGTTGATCCGCTCGCGCGAGGACAGGGTTTGGTCCAGGTCCATCTCGCCGATCACGGCACGGATGTTGGTCATGGAGATGGCCGTCAGTGCCTGCTGGAGGTCCTGCACCTGGTAGGCCGCCTTGGCCGGGTCCATGACCCGGTAATAAACAATGCCGTCTACCGCGACGGAGGCGTTGTCGCGCGTGATCACCACCTGCTCGGGGATGTCGAGCACCACCTCCTGCACGTTCATGCGCCGCCCGATGGCATCCACATAGGGGATCAGGAAGTTCAACCCGGGCTGGAGCAGGTGGGTGAACCGCCCGAAGCGCTCCACGGTCCAGACCTCCCCCTGGGGCACCGTGCGGATGCCCCTGGCCGCGGTGACGAGGGCGAGCACGAGGATGACGGCGAAGACGACGAGTGTGCCGGACACCGGCATGGGCGAATCCTCCATGATACGGCAAGCCTAGCCGGAATGGGGCTCGGTGCGACAGGAGCCGGGAGGGGCGCGACGGCCGCGTGCCGGCAGCCTATGATGCGCGGAACCGCCCCGGGAGGCGGGTGGGCGAGGAGCATGCCGCATGGAAACCCTGGCTGGTGCACCCGGCACGAAGGCCCCCGCGATGACCCTGCGCGACCGCCTGCGGGGCCGGTTGTCGATCCCGGTGATCGCCTCGCCTCTTTTCATCATCTCGGTGCCCGATCTCGTGGTCGCGCAATGCACCGCCGGCATCGTCGGCTCCATGCCCTCGCTCAACGCCCGGCCGGCGGAACAGCTCGACGATTGGCTCTGCGAGATCGAGGAGCGCCTGGCCGCGCATGACCGCGCCCATCCCGCGCGCCCGGCGGCCCCCTTCGCGCTGAACCTGATCGTCCATCGCTCCAACACCCGCCTGGAGCAGGACCTCGCCGTCGCGGTGCGCCACCGCGTGCCCATCGTCATCACCTCCCTCGGCGCGCGGCCGGAGGTGAACCAGGCGGTTCATGCCTATGGCGGCCATGTGCTGCACGACGTCATCAACCAGACCTTCGCGCGCAAGGCCGTGGAGAAGGGCGCGGACGGGCTGGTGCTGGTGGCGGCTGGCGCCGGCGGCCACGCCGGTTCGCTCTCGCCCTTCGCGCTGGTGGCGGAAACGCGCGCCTGGTTCGACGGCCCCATCGCCCTGTCCGGCGCCATCGCGCATGGGCGGTCGATCCTGGCCGCCGAAGCCATGGGCGCGGACTTCGCCTATGTCGGCAGCGCCTTCATCGCCACCACCGAGGCGCGCGCGGAGGACGGCCACAAGCGCATGATCGTGGACCATGGCGCGGAGGACATCGTCTACACCAACCTGATCACCGGGGTTCACGGCAACTACCTGCGTCCCTCCCTTGTCCAGGCCGGGCTGGATCCGGACAAGCTGGGCGCGCACGATCCGGCGGCGATGGATTTCGGGGGGGAGCGCGCGAAGCGCTGGAAGGACATCTGGGGCTCGGGCCAGGGCATCGGCACGCTCCGCGCGGTGCGCCCGGTCGCCGAGCTGGTGGCGGGACTTCGGCACGAGTACGGCGAGGCGAGGCGGAGGATGGCGGTGCCCAGCCCGATGGTGAACCCGCGCTGGTGCGAGGACGATCCGCCATGAGCGCAGGGAACGGCAGGCACCTTCGAGTTCCGCGCAGCACCTTCCCAACAATGGGGTAAGAGGGCGCGCCGGGCGCGACGGCGCGCCGCGGGTGTCTTGCCCCGCCTGTTCCGGCAAGCTGGCCCCGGCGGCTGCATCGCCCGCTCTTTCCCGCGTGCCGCGACCATTCGGCAGCCACCGCGTCCCCCGACGGGCTGCCCTGCGTGGCGGGGCCGGACTGGGAACTTGCTCGCGATTTGGTGACGTGAGATGGAGCCGGCCTGGACCGGCGAATGGTGGGGATGCTGCGATGGTCGTGAACAAGCTCGTGCAGGTCGGTCCGGTCGCCTTCGGGAACGACCTGCCCTTCGCGCTGATCGCCGGCCCCTGCCAGCTGGAAAGCCGCTCGCACGCATTGGAGATGGCCGGCGCGCTGCGCGAGATCGCCGCGCGCCTCGGCATCGGCCTTATCTACAAGACCAGCTTCGACAAGGCGAACCGCACCAGCGCCACCGCCCAGCGTGGCCTGGGCATGGCGAAGTCCCTTCCCATCCTGGCCGAGATCCGCGAGAGCCTGGGCCTGCCCGTGCTGACCGACGTGCACGACGCCGCGCAATGCGCCCCCGTGGCCGAGGCGGTGGACGTGCTCCAGATCCCAGCCTTCCTGTGCCGCCAGACCGACCTGCTGCTGGCCGCCGCCGCCACGGGCCGCGCGGTGAACGTCAAGAAGGGCCAGTTCCTCGCGCCCTGGGACATGGCGAACGTGGTCGAGAAGATCGCGGGCGCGGGCAACCCGAACGTCCTGCTGACCGATCGCGGCACCAGCTTCGGCTACAACACGCTGGTTTCCGATTTCCGCGGCCTGCCCATCATGGGCCGCACGGGCGCCCCCGTGATCTTCGATGCCACGCATTCGGTGCAGCAGCCCGGCGGGCTGGGCGGCAGCTCCGGCGGGCAGCGGGAGTTCGTGCCGGTGCTGGCGCGCGCGGCGGTCGCCGTCGGCGTGGCAGGGCTGTTCATCGAGACGCACGAGGACCCGGACCACGCCCCTTCGGACGGCCCGAACATGGTGCCGCTGCGCCAGTTCGAGCCGCTGCTGCGCGACCTGCTCGCGCTGGACCGGCTGAGCAAGGCGCAGCTGGCCGGGGCGGAGGCGGCGGCATGAGCGCCACCCGCGACGGCACGCAGGAAGGCCGCACCGATCGCATGGCGCGGCTGGAAAGCCCGGACAAGGCACCGCTCGAAGCCCCCTCCGGCCTGGAGGCGGTGTGGCGCACGCTGGACCTGGAGATCGAGGGGCTCATGGCGCTGCGCCAGGCCGCCGGCAACGGGCTCGGCGCCTTCATCGAGCGCGCGGTGAACACCATCCAGGCCACCGAGGGCGCGCATGGCCGCCTGATTGTGACCGGCATGGGCAAGTCCGGCCATGTCGGGCGCAAGATCGCCGCCACCATGGCCTCCACCGGCACCCCCGCCTATTTCGTCCACCCGGGCGAGGCCAGCCATGGCGACCTCGGCATGGTGCGCGGCGAGGACGCTGTGCTCGCGCTTTCCTGGTCCGGGGAGGCGCCGGAACTCGCGGACATCGTCGCCTACTGCAAGCGCTTCTCGGTGCCGCTGATCGCCATCACCGCCCGCGCGCGGAGCGCGCTGGGCCTGGCCGCCGACATCCCGCTGGTGCTGCCCGACATGCCCGAGGCCTGCCCCAACGGGCTCGCCCCCACGACCTCAACCACCATGCAGCTCGCGATGGGGGACGCGCTGGCCGTCGCCCTGCTGTCGCGCAAGGGCTTCACGGCGCAGGACTTCCGGCAGTTCCACCCGGGCGGCAAGCTGGGCTCCAAGCTGCGCAAAACGCGGGACCTCATGCACACCGGCGATGAGATCCCGCTGGTGAAGCAGGATGTCATGCTGTCCCAGGCGATCTTCGAGATGACCTCCAAGCGCTTCGGCATCACCGGCGTGGTGGACGAGGCCGGGCGGCTGGCCGGCATCATCACGGACGGCGACCTGCGGCGTGCCTTCGCCCAGGTCTTCGTGGACCGGCCCGTGGCCGAGGTGATGACCCGCCGCCCGCGCACGGTGGATGAGGAGAGCCTGGCCTCGCAGGTGCTGGCCGAGATGAACGCCGCCAGCATCACGACCCTCTTCGTGGTGGAGGACGCACGCCCGGTTGGCGTGATCCACATCCATGACCTGCTGCGAATGGGCGTGGCGTGAGGGGCCGCCCGCTGCGGCGCTTGGGGTGGCGGCGGGCACGGTCGTAAGGGGAGCGACCCCGAGGGGACCGGATTGCCGGGCCCTCCTCCGGGCCCACCCGCGCGCGACATGGTTGCAACGACGAGGCACGGCCGGCGGTTTCCGGCCTTGCCGATATGCCCCGCCTCAGGGAGAGAGGCGGGCCAGCCTGCCTTCGCGAGCCTGGGCGATCGCCGCCTCCGCGTCCCGCGGCAGAAGCATCCGTTCGGCCACCAGCCGCGCGGCCGCGCCGCGCACGGCGGCCTCATAGGCTTCGGGCGCGGGGTAGAGTTCCTCCAGCGAGGGGCGGGGGTCGCGCGCCGCCTCGCGCTCGGCCCGCGTGGCAGCGAAGGGCAGCACGCCACCCACCTGGGTGCAGAGCTCCTGCTGGCCCTCCGCGCCGTTCTGCGGGTTCCAGCCGACATAGGTCGCACGGGGCGCTTCCAGAAGCGGCAGGCGCAGCCCGGCCACCGCGTTCCCGTCTAGCCCGGCGCGGGGCAGCAGGACTGGGTATTCGCCGCGGGAACGGGGCAAGGGGCTGCCCTGCTCGATCCATTCCGCCCTGGCGTACTGCCCGCGGTAGGGAAGGGCGGGTATGGCGGGATAGACCAGCGCGGCCGTCACCAGCGTGCCCTGGGACCGCATGGGGAAGCGGCTTGAGGGTGGCTCCGTGCCGTCGCGGACCCAGGCCTCCATCGCGGCAAGCAGCGCGCGCAGCGCCGGGCCGCCGTTCACCGGGTTCAGCGGCATCGCGCAGGCCGCGCTGGGCCGGGCCACGGCGTTCCAGGGATTGCCGTGCGGCGCGCCGGACAGCAGGAACAGCCGCACGTCCGCCGGCATGTCCAGGTGGTTGCCGCGCGTGTCCGTCACCAGCAGGCTGGCTTGCGATCCCCAGAACTCGAATTCGGAATCCATGTGGATGATGCGCGGGCAGGTGTTCGTCAGGCGGCAGCGCAGCAGGATGCCGTCGCGCCTGCCGCTCAGGTGGTCGTCGCTCACCGGATAGGTGAAGGGGAATTGCAGCACCGGGAACTGCCGGTCGTATTGCGGGCCGGGGTTGCGGCCGGGCTGGGCGAAGCGGGCATTGGTGAAGGAGCGCCGCGCGCCGGGGATGATGGGCATCATGCCCTCGAAGACCAGCCGCCCGGCCTCGTCCTGGTTCATCCCGTAATAAAGGAAATCCCGGAGCACGCGGCCGGACTGGGAGATGCCGAGCCCGATGGCACGGTCGATGCCCGGGCGGCCATCCGTTGCAAGTGGGTTGGACGCGCCGCCCTCCCGGCGGAGAAAGGCGGTCACGTCGCGGATCGCAGCGAGGCCCATGCCGGAAACCTTGGGGTCGCGCGCGGTGAAGGTGATTTCATAGAGGGCGCCGGGCGCAGCGCCCGCGGGGCGGTCGATCTCCACCGTGCGGTCGTCGATGAAGCGCAGCCCGAGGCCCTCGGGCGTCGCGCGTTCCTGATCCGCGCGGTCGCGCACGGTGATGCGCGCCGAGGCCCGGTCGGCTGCGGGGTAGGAAAGGGACACGCGGCGCGGGCTGGCCGCATCCTCGAAGGTGACCTCGTCCCGCACCGGGCCGGTGATGCCGGGAAGGGTGGGCACCTGCAACTGCGGCAGGTTGGGCCCGGCGGGGGAGTCGATCTGCCAGGCGGCCCAGACCAGGGTGTGGCCCTGCTCCAGCAGGAAGCCGTTGCCCGCATCCTCCGGCCGCTCCAGCCGGATGGCGCCCGCGCCGTCCGCGTCCTGCGCCCAGCCGGTGACCAGCTTGCGGCCGCGGTTCAGCACCTCGAAGAGCAGCGTGCCGGAGGGGCGGGCTGGACGGAGGATCGTGACATCCGTCACCGCTTCCACGCGGCCCTCGGCGTTGCGCGGCGCGAGGGCGAGGTCGGCGATCAGGGCGTTGCGTGGATCGGCGGGGTCCAGCGCGATGGTCGCGCGGGCCGTGATCTTCTCCGCCGCCCCGCGCGCGCCGAACTCCCGCCCGCCCAGCGCGCCCGCCTCGCGGGAGAGGACCTCGAAACGCGTCACCTCGGACCGGGCCGGCGCCGCCGGAAGCGCCAGCAGGAGGGCGAGCGGCGCGGCGCCGAGCAGGCGCAGCCGCGTTGGAATGCCCGTGCGCATCTGGATCACTTTCCCCCCATTTCGCGTTTCTGCCGGGAATGATGCGGGAAGCCGGGCCGCGCGCAAAGCGCGGCCCGGCCCCTTTCTCAGCCGGCGCGCTTGACGCCCATGGCGACCGTGTACTCGTCCGCGCGCGCCTCGTAGGACAGGCCGCCGCGCAGCGCCCAGATGTTCTTCTGCATGTGCAGCGTGATCAGCGACACGTCCTCCATCGCGACCCGCATGGCCTGACGGAAGATATCCTCGCGCTTCTCGTCGTCCGGCGTGCGCAGCCCCTCGTCCACCAGCGCGTCCACGCGCGCGTTGGAATAGCCGCTGAAGTTGACCGTGCCGAAGCCCTTCTCGGGGATGCGCGTGGTCAGGTTGCCGCGCAGCGCCGTCGAGGGCTCGCCCGCCGTCGCCCAGCCGATCAGCATGGCCGACATGTCGTTGCGCGCCTGCCGCTGCGCCAGCACCGAGAATGGCATCGCCTCCACCCGCGTCCGCACGCCGATGCGCTGCCACATCTGCCCAACCGCCTGGATGATCTGCGCGTCGTTCACGTAGCGGTTGTTGGGGCCGATCAGCGTGATCTGGAAGCCGTTGGGGTAGCCGGCCGCGGCCAGAAGCTCCTTCGCGCGATCCGTGTTGAAGGTGGGCGGCGGCAGGTCGGGAACGTAGCCGTTGGCGCCGGCCGGCATCATCTGCCCGCTGGGCACGGCCGCGCCCTGCATCACCCGATCCGCGATCGCCTGCCGGTTGATGGCGATGGAGAGCGCCTGCCGCACGCGGAGGTCGCGCAGCGGGTTCTGCTCCAGCTTCTGCCCGTCCGGCCCGCTGATATAGGGCGAGACGTCGTGCGCCGTGTCGAGCTTGATGTAGATCGAGCGCAGGCTCGGGATCTCGGAGAACACGATGCCCGGCGTGGTCCGCAGGCGCGGCATGTCGGCGGGCGGCACCACGTCGATCATCTGCACGTCGCCCGAGAGCAGGGCCGCGACCCGCACGCCGTCATTCGCCACGAAGCGGTAGCTGACCTGCGCCCATTGCGGCTTCTCGCCCCAGTAGCCGTCGTTGCGCGTCATCACCACGCGGTCGTCCGGCGAGAAGGAGGCGAGGCGGAAGGGCCCGGTGCCGATCACCGCGCGGCCGTTGTTGAAGTCGCCCGTGGACACGTTGTCGCCCACCGCCTTGCAGATGATGTAGACCTGGCTCAGATCCTGCGGCAGCAGCGGGTAGATGCCGTTGGTCTTGAAGCGGATGGTGTGGGGGTCCACCACCTCGGAGGACGCGATGCCCTTGGTGTAGATGGCGAAGGAGCCGGGGCTGTTCAGCACGTTCGGGATGCGCTTGAGCGTGAACAGCACGTCCTCGGCGGTGAACTCGTCGCCGTTGCTGAACTTCACGCCGCGGCGCAGCTTGAACTCCCAGGTGGTGTCGTCGATCAGCTTCCAGCTCTCGGCGAGGCCCGGGCGGAGCTGCGCCGCGGCGTCCCGGCCGACCAGCTGGTCGAAGAAGTGCTCCGCGATCATGTTGTTGGGCGAGAGCGTGTGGTAGTGCGGGTCCAGCGTCGTGGGGGGCGCCGCGACGGCCAGCGTCAGGTTCTGCGACGCTGTCTGCGCCTGGGCTCCGCCCCGCGGCAGCAATGCCAGCGCGGGCAGGGCGAAGCAGGCGCGGCGCGGCAGGCGCGCGGCATCTCTGACGTTCATGGGGGCCATGAGTGTCTCCGTGTTGGTTCGATGATCTCAGCCGCAGTGAATGCGCCTAGCCCTGTCGGGTGCCCTTGTTCCCGGGCACGCAGGGCGGGATTGCCGCATGGCCGCCCGGAAAGGTCAACGGCGGCTTCGCGCCTGGCCGCTCAGGGGCGGACGGCTGGCGTTTCGATCGCGAGCCCCGCGGCACGGGACATCAGGAACAGCTCGATCTCCACGTATTCGGGCGCACCGAAGGCGAAGGGCTCCGCCCGCACGCCCACCATGCAGTTCCGCAGCCGCCGCTGAAGGGAACCGATGCGCTGCCATTCGAGGCGATACAGGGGGTAGCCGTTGGGGTGCCCCTGCGGGATCAGGCTGCCACCCAGGCGCCCGCCCGCGCGATCCTCGTGGCACTGCGCGCAGGAGAGGTCGAGTTGCCCCCGCCGCGCCCGGAACTCCGCCTCCCCCCGCGCCCGGAACGGGGCGAGGCCTGGGTCCGGGTCGGGGGAAACGGGCATGCCGCGCGACTGATGGGCCACGAAGGCGGACAGCGCGAGCAGGTCCGGGCTCTCGCGGGCAAGGGGCGGCGCGCCCTGCTGCTCCGTGCGGCAGCGCTGAATGCGGCCGGCGAGGTCGATGGGTGCCCCGCTTGCCGCATCGAAGGCTGGGTGCCGCGCCGCGACGCCGCGCATGGAGGCCGCCGCCTCCCCGTGACACCCCGCGCAGGACCGCCCCGCGGGGCCCGCAGGCTGCGCCCAGAGCGCTTCGCCCTCCTGCACGCTGAGCATGCCGGGGTTCGCCATGTCATCCTGCTGCATGGCCTGGATCGCCGGCCCCATCTCCTCGAAACCGGAGCGCGGCGCCTGCGCGGCCAGCGGCATGGCCACCGCCAGCGCCAGCGCCGCACGCGCTGCCCGGCGGCGGGTCATGTCACCGCCAGCACCCTTGTCTCGGTCTGGGCGAAGCCGTTGTCGCCGCTCCAGTGAAAGGTGAGAGTCGCGCTCTCCGTCGCCACCGTGGTGAAGCTGATGAAGGGGTTGGCCGAGATGGCCGGGAACAGCTCGGCCTGGAACACCACCTCGTTGCCGTAGCGGCATACGAAGCGGCGGATGATGTCGCGCGGCAGCACCTCTCCGTTGGCCCCGGGGCGGTAGCCGGTCTCCATCTCGTGCTGGATCAGCGCGCGGATCTCGATGACCTCGCCGCGCGCCGCGCTGCGTGGCACGTTGAGCAGCACCCGCGCCACGGCTCAGCCCTCCACGCAGGCGGCAAGCGTCACGATCACCTCCGCGCTGCCGGACCACAGGCTGCCATCCGACATCTCCGCCACCGCCACGATCCGCTGGGACGTGGCGAGCCGGATGCGCGTGGACAGCCGCGCGCGGCCGGCGCGGGGACCGATCTGGGCGGTGATCACGTTGGGCTGCGGGTTGCGCTCGTTGAACACCGCGATGCTCCGCACGAAGTCAGCTTCCGTCATCGGGCTTTCCACCGAAACCAGGAGCGGCACGGTGTTGCCGTTCTCCACCAGGGGCGGGATCTCCAGCGTGACGCGGCCCTCCCGGATCGCGGCGCCGCCGGCATGGCTGCGGAGGGCTTCGGACAGGGGGAGCCGCTCGGCGGCCACGGGGCGAACCAGGGTCACGGCCAGAAGCCCACCCAGCCCGCGCCGCCCGGCCATCCAGCGCCCCGGTGCGCCCCGCTCGCTCATGGCCCTGCCCCTTCTTCCCGCAAGGTGGCCAGGAAGGCCACCACGTCCTCGATCTCCTGCGCCCGCAGCAGCGGCCTGCCGCGCAGCGCGGGCGCGACGCGGCTCAACCCTTCCGTGCGGTGATAGGAGGGCATGATGCTGTCCGGGTTCAACCGCTTGCCGTCCACGAGCCGCATCCGAAGCTGCGCCGCCGTCCAGCGGTTTCCCGCCCCCGCCAGGTCGGGGGCGAGGTTTCCCTGGAACGGCTGGTCCGGGAAAGGGCCGGCATGGCACAGCAGGCAGAGGCCGCGCTGGCGGTCGGCCACGATGGCGCGGCCCCGCACGGGGTCGCCCGGCGTTGCGGTGAGGGGCCGCGGGATCGCGTCCCCCTCCACCGCATAGGGCGCCACCTCGCCCGCCGCCACGGCGGGGCCGGCGAGGATCGCCAACGCCAGCGCGAGCCGCGCGTCAGGCAAAGACGTCCTCCGTCACCGTGCGGAACCAATCCGCGGCATAGGCCGCCTCCAGCGCACGGGTCTCGGCGGGCGCGTCCAGCGCACTGGTGCCGCCCGCGCCCTCGATGTCCGCGAGCAGCCCGTTGCGCGGCCGGTACACGCCCGCCACGGAGATGCCGTAGTCCGGCGCGACCAGGCTGTAGCAGGTGTTGACCAGCCGAGGCTCGGCCGGCTCCTCGCCCCGCAGCAGGGCCGCCACGGCGGCGGCGCAGACGCGCCCCTGGGCATTGGCCGCGAAGGCCGATTTCGGCACGGCCCCGCCGATGGCGGCGTCGCCGATCACATGGATGCCCGGCACGAGACGTGACTCGAAGGTCACGGGATCGATCGGGCACCAGCCCGAACGGTCTGCCGCTCCCGCCACGGCCGCGACCGGCGCGGCGCGCTGCGGCGGAATGACGTTGATGACCTCGCCCCGGTGGTCGCCGAAATCGGTGGACACCGTCCTTTCGCCCGCATCCACCGAGGTCACGCCGCCACCGGCGGAAAGCGGCACGTATTCCAGCAGCCCCGGGTAGAGCGCGGCCCAGGCGGCCTCGAACAGCCGCTGCTTGGAGAAGCTGTCCTTCGCATCCAGCACGATCAGCTTGGAGCGGGGCTTGCGGGTCTTGAGGTAGTAGGCCACCAAGCTTGCCCGCTCATAGGGGCCGGGTGGGCAGCGATAGGGGTTGGGTGGCACGGTAAGAATGACGGTGCCGCCGTCCTCCATCGCCTCGAGCTGGCGGCGGAGCAGAAGGGTCTGCGCGCCGGCCTGCCAGGCATGGGGAAGACCCTCCGCCGCGGCCGCGTCATAGCCGGGGATAGCGTCCAGGCGCGGCGCGATGCCGGGTGCGAGCACCAGGCGGTCATAGGGAAGGGCGGTGCCGTCCTCGGTGAACAGGCGCCTCGCGGTTCCATCCACGCCTGTCGCCCGCGCATGGAGCACCGCCACGCCCTCGCGCCGGATGGCCTGGTAGCCGAAGCGTTGCCCCTCCATCTCCCGCAGCCCCGCGATGACGGCGTTGCTGAAGGGGCAGGCCGTGTAGGTGGGGGAGGCCTCCACCAGCATGACCCCGAACCCGGCGCGGTGGAGGGCACGCGCGCAGGTGGCGCCGCCGAAACCGCCGCCGACCACCACCACCCGCGCGCGGGCCGCGCCGGCCAAGGGCTGCGCCAGCGCGGAAGGTGCCGCGAGCGCCGCGGAGAGCAGCCCGCGCCGCCTCACGGCGCCACGGAGACCCAGGCGGCGATGGCCCGCGTCTCCTCTTCCGTGAAGCCCTTCGCGATCCGGTCCATCAGCGTCGCCGGGCGCGTGCCGCCACGGTATTCCCGCATGGCCTCCGCGATGGCTTCCGGTGACTGTCCCCGCAGGGGCGGGATCAGGGCGGAGGTTCTGCCGTGGCAGCCGGCGCAGGAGCTCGCGCCCGGCGGCGCCTCGGCCGCCGGAACCGCGAAGGGGAGAATGACCAGCCCCATCGCGGCCCTGGACAGGCCGCGCCGTGCCGTCACGCGCTCCGGAGATCCGCGTGGCGGAGCGGCAGCTGGCGCACGCGCTTGCCGGTCGCCGCGAAGACCGCGTTCAGCACGGCCGGCGCCGCCACCGCGATGGTCGGTTCCCCGACCCCGCCCCAGAAGCCGCCGGAGGGCAGGATGATGGTCTCCACCTTCGGCATCTCGTCCATGCGCATCATGGGATAGGTGTCGAAGTTCAGCTCCTGCATGCGCCCGTTGGCCACCGTGCATTCCCCGTGCAGCGCCGCCGTCAGGCCATAGACGAAGGAGCCTTCCACCTGCGCCGCGATCTGCTGCGGGTTCACGGCATGGCCGGGATCGGTGGCGGCCACGATGCGGTGAACCGTGAGCTGCCCGTCGCGGACCGAAACCTCCGCGCAGGCCGCGACATAGCTGCCGAAGCCCATGATCTGCGCGAGGCCCCGGTGCACCCCGGGCGCCGCCGGCGTGCCCCAGCCCGCGCGCTCGGCCACCGCGTTCAGCACGGCCAGGTGCTTGGGATGGTTCCGCATCAGGGCGCGGCGGAACTGCAGCGGGTCCTTGCCGGCCGCGTGGGCCAGCTCGTCCATGAAGCATTCCAGGTAGACGGCGTTCTGGTTCAGGTTCACGCCCCGCCAGAAGCCGGGGGGCACGGGCGGGTTGCGCATGGCGTGGTCGATCAGGAGGTGCGGGATGCCGTAGCCGATCGGCCCTTCCGCGCCCCCGGGGTACAACCCCTGGAACACCGCCTGGTCCACGCCGTCCCGGATGTTCTGCGGGAAGATCCCGGCCACGATGGACTGGCCGGAGATGCGCATGTGCAACCCCGTCAGGTTGCCCTCCGCGTCCAGCCCGCCCACCAGCTTGCACTGCGTGACCGGGTGGTAGCGCCCATGCGCCATGTCCTCCTCGCGCGACCAGAGCAGCTTCACGGGCGTGCCGGGCATGGCCTTGGCGATGGCGACCGCCTGGCGCACCCAGTCATGCACGGCGCCGCGCCGGCCGAAGCCGCCGCCGAGATGGATCTTGTGGACGTCGCAGCGGGATGCCGGCAGGCCCGAGGCCTCGGCGGTGGCGGCGAGGGCGGCCTCGCCGTTCTGCGTGGGCGTCCAGACCTCGCAGCGCTCCGGGGTCCAGAGCGCCGTGGCGTTCATGGGTTCCATCGTCGCGTGGTGCTGGAAGGGGTAGGAGTAGACCGCCTCCACCTTCCGCGCCGCCCCCGCGATGGCCGCCCGCGCATCGCCCGCGCGGTTCCCCACCGCGCCCTCCGGCGCGTCCAGCCCGGCCTTCAGCGTTTCGGCGATGGCGGCGCTGGACAGGCCGGCGTTTGGGCCTTCGTCCCAGACCACCGGCAGCTTCTCCAGCGCGGTCTTGGCCTGCCACCAGGTATCCGCCACCACGGCGACGGCCGTGTCGCCGACCGGCACCACGCGCTTCACGCCGGGCATGGCGGACACGGCCGCGGCATCGAAGCTGCGCAGCGTGCCGCCGAACACCGGGCAATCCAGGATAGCCGCGTTCAGCATCCCCGGCAGGCGCAGGTCCATGCCGTAGACCTGCTTGCCGTTGGTCTTGTCCACCGTGTCCAGCCGGGGAAGGGGCTTGCCCGCGATGGTCCAGCTGGCAGGGTCCTTCAGCGGCACGTCCGCCGGCGGCGGCAGGCGGGCGGCGGCCTCGGCCACGGCGCCATAGGTGGTGGTACGGCCGGTCGGGGCATGGGTGATCACACCCTTGGACACCCGGCACTCGCCCGGGGGCACGTTCCAGCCGTTGGCCGCGGCCTGCACCAGCATCATCCGGGCGCTCGCACCGCCCTTCCGGACGTATTCATGGGATTCCCGGATGCCGCGGCTGCCGCCGGTGGACATGTTCCCCCAGGCGCGGTTGCGGGCCAGGTTCTCGCCGGGGGTCGGGTATTCGGTGGTCACCCGCGCCCAGTCGCATTCCAGTTCCTCCGCCACGAGCTGCGCGAGCCCGGTCAGGGTGCCCTGGCCCATCTCGGACCGGGCGATGCGGACCACGACGGTCTCGTCCGGCCTGATCACCACCCAGGCGTTGACCTCGGGCTTGGCCGGGGCCGCTGCGGTCTGGGCGGCGGCGCGGCCCGCGCCGGGAATGTGGAAGCCGAAGGTGAAGGCGCCGAGGGCGGCGGCGCCCCCGAGGACGCCGCGGCGGGAGGCGCGTGCGGTGACGGACATCGGTTCGCTCCCTCTCAGCCGTTGTTCACGCTGCCGTCCGCCGCGCGGCGGATCGCCGCCTGGACGCGGTTGTAGGTGCCGCAGCGGCAGATGTTCGTGATCTCCGAGCGGATGTCCGCGTCCGACGGCTTGGGGTTGGCGGCCAGCAGCGCGGCGGCGGCCATGATCATGCCGGACTGGCAGAAGCCGCATTGCGGCACGTCCAGAGCCACCCAGGCCGCCTGAACGGGGTGCGGCGCCCCGGGCTGGGCCAGCCCTTCGATGGTGACGATCTTCTGCTCCGGCCCGTAGCTGGAGACGGGGGTGGAGCAGGACCGCGTGGCGACGCCGTCGACATGCACGGTGCAGGCGCCGCACTGGGCGATGCCGCAGCCATATTTCGTGCCGGTCAGGCCGATCTGCTCGCGGATGGCCCAGAGCAGGGGTGTCTCGCCGTCCACCTCGACGTCGATCACCTGCCCGTTGACGTTCAGCTTCGCCATGACGCCTCCACCGGCCGGTTCTTCCGGCCCTTCCCTCGAAGTGTGGTGAAGGGCCTGTAACCTGTCCAGCAATTCGTGAAGGGGCTGCGCCTCAGCCCGGGCGGTGCAGCACCGGCACGGCCCGGCTCACGGTCCGCCGTCCGCCCTTGAAGGCCGCCAGCACCGGGCTGATCTCGCGCAGCGCATCGGCCGGGGAGGGGGCGTCCACCAGCACGAGGTCGGCCGGATTGCCCGGGGCGACGCCATAGCCCGCCCGCCGCATCAGCTTCGCCGAGCCCGCCGTGATCATGTCCCAGGTTTCGCGCAGGTCGTCGCGCATGCCGCGCTGGACGATGTTGGCGTAAAGATTGGCCTGCCGGATCAGCTGCCCGTCGCCCATGGGGGTGAAGGGGTTCAGGATGTTGTTGGAGGAAAGCGAGCAGGTGACGCCGGCCTTGGCCAGGCGGTTCGCGTCCACCACGTTGCGGCGCACGTTCTCCGTCTGGTCGCGCCCGCCGAGATAGAGATCCGTCGAGGGCAGCACGGTCAGCGCCACTCCGGCATCGGCCATGCGGCGCGCGACCTGGTCCACGCCCTCGGGCGGCATCACGGAGAGCTTGGTGACATGGCCCACCGCCACCCGCCCGCCCCATCCGAACTGCTCCGCGAGGTCGCAAACCAGCAGCGTGTCCAGCTCGGCCGCCGAGGCGCCGCTGTCCAGGTGCATGTCGATGTCCACGTCGAACTCGCGCGCCATCTCGAACACGCGGCGGATCTGCCCGGCGCGGTCGGTGTCGTAGTTGGGGGCGGCGCCCACCACCCGCGCGCCGTTGCGCAGCGCCGCGACCATCAGCTCGTCCGTGCCGGGATTGTTGAGCAGGCCCTCCTGCGGCATCACGCAAATCTCGATGTCGATCGCCCAGGCATACTCGGCGATCAGCGCCCTGACGCCCTCGAAGCCGCGCAGCCCGACCTTGGGATCGACCTCCACATGCGTGCGCATCATGGTGCAGCCGTGCAGGATGCACTTCTCCAGCGTGCGGCGGGCGCGGGCCGCCACGTCCTCCACGGTGAAGCCATGCTTGACATCCGAGACCCGCTCCATCGCGAGATGCGGGTTGCGCCGGGTCTCGCAGGCGCAGCGGTCGATGATGCAGCTCTTGTCCAGGTGGATATGCGTCTCGACGAAGCCGGGGGCGAGCAGCCGGCCGGTGCCCTCCACCACCTCCACCGCCTCGCAGGAAAGGGAAGGGGCGATCGCCGCGATCTTGCCGCCTGAGACGGCCACGTCGACCGGAGCCCCCTCCGGGCCTGTGTCCACGAGGCGGACCTGGCGAAACAGAAGGTCGAAGTCCATGGCGCATCCCCCATCGGAGCCGTCCGCTCCAGAAGCGGGCCGGTGCTTGGCACGCGGCGTGCCAGGATCAGCGCGATATCCGCCGACCCCGCCGCTGGCAACCGCCGCCCTCCACGGATGCTCCCCATGCCCGATCCCGCCCGCCGCCTGCTCCTCTCGGCCGGAGCCGGCCTTCTCGCCGCGCCCGCCTTTGTGCTCCGCCCGGCCCTCGGCCAGGCGCCCTGGCCGCAGCGCCCCATCCGCTGGATCATCAACTTCCCGCCCGGAGGTGCCGCCGACACCCTTTCCCGCGTGCTGGCGGAGCAGATTGGCAACCGCCTGGGCCAGCCCGTCGTGCTGGAGAACCGGGTGGGGGCCGGCGGCATGGTGGGGGCGGACATCGTGGCCAAGGCGCGCGGCGACGCCCATGTGGTCATGATGTCGAGCGGCGCCTCGCACGGCACGGGGCCGGTCCTTTACCGCAGCGTGCCCTATGACGCGCTCACGGACTTCACCCACCTGCGCCTGGTGGGCACCTTCTCCTGCGTGCTGGCGGTCAACAACGACCTGCCCGCCCGCGATGTGGCGGAATTCGTGGCCCTGGCGAAGTCCCGGCCCCTGACCTATGGTTCGGGCGGCAACGGCACGCTGAACCACCTGGCCGGGCAGCTCCTGGCGCGGGACGCGGGCATCGCGCTGGAGCACGTGCCCTATCGCGGCTCGGCCGCGGCGCTGACGGACACCATGGGGGGCCAGATCCCCTGCCTGATGGAAAGCCTGCCGATCGCGCTGCCGCACCTCCAGTCTGGCCGTCTCCGTGCCCTGGCCGTCACGGGTCCCGAGCGGGACGCCACGATCCCGGAGGTGCCCACCTTCGCCGAAGCGGGCTTTCCGGGGGTTACAACCACCAGCTGGTTCGGCTTCTCCGCCGCCGCCGCCATCCCGGAGGAGGTGGCCGGACGCTGGGAGGCGGAGATCGGGGCAGCCCTGGCCACGGACTTCGTGAAGGAGCGCTTCGCCCGCATCGGCGTCACCCCGGGCAAGCTGGGCCGGGAGGGCTACACCGCGCTCGTGCGGGACGAACTGGTCCGCTGGCGCCCGGTGATTGCCGCGGCCGGCATCAGGGCGGATTGAGCGCCGGGGGATGACGCTCTACAAAAAGCTACGGTAGCGGAAGAAACCGGGACCCCCGAAAGGCATTGGGTGTTTTCCTGGCAGAGGACCGGCCGCGTGGAGCGGCCGGCACCGAAGCCATTGCATCGCACCACCGGTTGGCGATAACGCCGCCTGGCCCTGACCGAAGCCTTTTCACCGGCAGGCCCAGCAGGAGAACGCGCTTGGTTTCGGTTCGCCGCAGTCTCGCCTGGATGGCGGCCGCCCAGGGAAGCCTCTTCGTCCTCCAGTTCGTGGTTTCGATCCTCGTGGCCCGGGTGCTCAGCCCGTACGAGATGGGGATCTTCGCGGTCGCGCTTTCCATTGTCGGGGTGCTTTCGATCTTCCGCTCCTTCGGGCTCGGAGCCTACGTGATCCGGGCAAAGGAGCTCCCCGCGCCGCTCCGGGCGACGGTGTTCACCATCAACGCCCTTCTCTCCCTGGTCGTCGCCTTGGCCATCGCGGGCTTCAGCGTCCTGGGCGGGGCAGTGCTGGAGGAGCCGGGCGTCCGGCATCTGCTGCTTTTCATGGCGATCCTGCCCCTGATTGGCATCTTCGACTTCCTGCCGGCGGCCGGGATCGAGCGGCGCGGGGATTTCAGGACCGTCGCGATCGTGAACATCCTTCGTTACAGCACCGCCAACATATCGACCCTCGCCATGGCCTATGCGGGGTTCAGCTACATGAGCCTGGGCTACGGACAGCTCATCAGCGCGATCGTGGCGCTGGTGATGAACAACATTCTGGGCCGGCAATGGATCACGCTCCGCCTCGGCCTGCAGCAGTGGCGGGAGGTCACGCGCTTCGGCACGCAGATGCTGACCCTCTCGGCCATCAGCGGGCTGCAGGGGCGGTTGGCGGACCTCCTGCTGGCGCGTTTCCTGGGCCTTGCGGCGCTGGGCGTCTTTTCTCGTGCCACGAGCCTGACCGGCGTGCTTTGGGATAACCTCCATATCGTCGTGCTCCGGGTCCTCTTCGTGGATTTCGCGGAGCAGCGGCGGCAGGGGCGGTCGCTCCGGCACAGCTATCTTCGCCTCACGCGGATGCTCACCGGCTTCCTCTGGCCCGCCTTCATCGGCATGGCCGTGCTGTCCGGGCCGATCGTCATCCAGCTTCTCGGCGATCCATGGGCCGAGGCCATCCTGCCGCTGAGCATCCTCGCGGTCTCGGCCGCCCTTTTCGTGCTGATCATGGTGTCGCATGACGTGTTCGTGATCTGCAACCAGACGGGGCTGCGGACCCGACTGGAACTGATCCGCGCACCGGTCTCGCTCGCGCTTTTTGCAATGGGTTGTTGGATCAGCCTCCCGGCGGCGGCCGCCATGAAGGTCGTGGAAGCCATCATCATGGTGCTGATGTACCGGCCGCACCTGGAGCGGATGACCGACACGCGCTGGGCCGACTACCTTCCGATCTATGGACAAAGCGCCTTACTAACCACGGCGGCCGTTCTGCCCGCCGCTGCGGTCATGACAGCCCATGGCTGGTCCGCCCATATTCCTTTTCCCCTGGTGCTGGCAGGAGTGGGCACGGGGATCATGGCCTGGTGCGTCGTGCTCTGGGCCACGCGGCACCCGCTGTTCGACGAGATGCGGCGCTTTGTTTCCCAACTCCGGAGCGCCCGGGCCGCACCCTCCGCCCCGCCTGCGCGCTGAGGCTCCGGTCAAACGTCCATCTGGTCCCACGACAGAGCTACCGTCGTCAGGCCATTGTCCTGAACTGCTATCCTGCGGGCTTCCCCGGAGGGCACGGAAACTGGCCGCCAGGGCCCGGCAGTGCTGTGTGCAGCGAGCGATCATCCGCCGAAGCGCGAAAAGCGGTCGCGTTCGAGCAAGTGGCAGGCGTTGGCGGAGGCGCTGTCGAACGACGGGGCGGCCCAGCGGAAGGCTATATTGAGCGGCAAGGGCGAGCGCATCTTCGGGCAGCTGGCAACGTTCATGATGAACGTTTTTGTTGTCGGAATATGCGGCCTGAGCGCCGCGGGTGGAGGCATGCGAAACGATGACCGAAATGCGGATCGAGCTGCCACCTAATGTGGCGGAAGCCCTGGAGCAGAGGGCCGTCGAACTCGGCACCACGTCGGATCAACTGCTGACTATGGTCGTGGTGGAGGCCGTCACGGAGCGGCCCGATGACGAGGACTGGAAGTTTCGGTGATACTGACCTGGGATGGACGAAGGCTGGTGTTCTAGGTTCTGTGGACTCTTGGGGGTTCCGGACCTGACCGTCGCATGATTCAAGGCTGCCTTTGTGGAGGCGGCCTGGGGCGTGTTGGACGGGCTGGTGCTGAGCGATGCAGCGTGGGAGCGGATGGTGCCGCTGATCATCGGTCGGCCTGACCAGAAGGGCTCGACCGGGCGTGACAACCGCCTCTTCGTGGAAGGCGTGCTGTGGATCGTGCGCACGGGCGCGCCCTGGCGCGACCTGCCGGAGGTCTGCGGCGAGTGGAACAGCGTGTTCCGCCGCTTCACGAGAAGGGCATGTGGCACCGCATCTTCGAGAGGATGTCGGACGATCCTGACTTCGAGTACCTGATCGTCGACA
>NZ_JBHLVZ010000086.1:0-2191 GCF_042433125.1 Muricoccus vinaceus
TGGTGATCGATCCCAACGGCGCCAACCCGGTTCAGGTGACCGCGACGGACAGCGCCGGGAACACCTCCGCGCCCGTCACCCAGTCGCTGGTCGTCGACACCACTCAGCCGGTGGTGCCCACCGTGGTGCTGCCGATTGCGGGTGACGGGGTCATCAACGTCGCTGAGCAAGCAGCGGGTGTGGTGATTAGCGGCACAACGGAGCAGGGCAGCACGGTCGCGCTCTCCATCGGTGGGCAGATGCGAGCGGCGACCGTGGACGGGGCGAATTGGACCTACACGGTCTCCGCGGCCGATCTCGCGGCGCTCGGGTCGGGCCAGCACACGATCACCGCAGCGGCAAGCGACGCTGCCGGTAACACTGGGCCGTCGACGAACATCAGTTTTAATTTGGACGCCGACCTTCCGGCCACACCGGGCGAACTCAAGCTCGATGTCGGGAGCGACAGTGGTGCTCAGGACGGAAGCAGCACGACAGACCTTACCCCCACAGTCACAGGAACGGGTGAGGCAGGCTCGCTTGTCACTTTGTATGATACTGATGGGCTGACGGTACTTGGCGCCACGACGGTACGGGAGAATGGCCTGTGGTCGCTGACGAGCACAGAACTCAGCGAGGGTAGCCACGCCTTAACCGCCAGGGTGACGGACATGGCGGGGAATGTGTCGGCTCCTTCCTCGCCCCTGCTCCTTGCCATCGACAGGACCCTACCCTCCGCTCCAGCACTCACCGGTCTGGCTCCGGGAAGTGACACGGGGGTGCCCGGCGACAATGTCACCACCCGGACCACGCCGACCCTCACCGGCGTGGGCGAGGCAGGCTCGCTTGTCACTCTGTACGACACCGATGGCGTGGCAGTGCTCGGCACTGCCACTGTGCAGCAGGACGGGACGTGGAGTGTCACCAGTTCGGCGCTTTCGGTTGGAAATCACAACCTGACCACGGTTGTGACTGACGCGGCCGGAAATACCTCCAGCACTTCGGCCGCGGTTCTGGTGAGCATTGCGGAGTTTGACCTGCCGCCGATCTACGTGACGGCTTCGGAGTTCTCCGGCCAGGTCAAAGCTATTCCTTACGAGGGACCTGTATCGTACCTGCAATATGAGTTCCTCGGCACCATGAACGGCGAAGCGGTCCTCTCGACAGAGCTGAACGATTTCCTCAGCTTGGCGGGCGGCGATGACGCAGCCGACGGGCGAGAGGGTGATGACGTGCTGGATGGCGGCACGGGCTCGAACTTCCTCACCGGTGGCACTGGACAGGATGTCTTCTTCCTGGACGCTCGGGAGGGCGGGACCACTTGGTCAACCATCACCGATTGGGATGGGGGCGAGCAGCTGTCGCTGTGGGGCTGGCGCCCGGGTGTGAGCCAAGTGACCTGGATCGATCAGGACGGAGCGGAGGGCTACAAGGGTGTCACCATGCATGCGGACATCGATGGCAACGGCGTGATCGACACGTCCGTTACTTGGACCGGGCTCACCCGCGCAGACTTGCCACAGCAGACTCAGCAGGATGGGCTGCTATGGTTCGCCTGACTTTACCGGAGCCTGTCTAGCTTCGCAGGTGTGTGGCACTTTGGGTCCACCACCAGGGCGTAGCTGAACGCTGCTCTGAGTGCATCGATTGGTGGAGGTGGTCGCGGCTAAAGACGACCACCTCCAGCAGCACTGCGACCAACCGAGCGGTGTCATCTTGTTGCACGGGTCGCCCCAATGGGGGCGCTGGAGTAGGCTGCCACAGGAATGATCTCTTGGACCATGAGGGACGCCTGCCATGCCTCTCAAGGGCAACGCCTGTCCGCCGTCAGGGCTCATGAGACAGGCGGGGATGGTTGAGGAAAGGAGGGTTTCTGGCTCATCGTAACCGCCAGGGAACGAGCCATGAGCCAGAAGCCAGCGACACCGAACGCGAAGCCGCCCGCCGATCGGGTGGTGCGCGACATCCGCCGGGCGACCCGCAAGCACTACTCGGCCGAGGACAAGATCCGGGTCGTGCTGGAGGGTTTGCGGGGGGAGGAGAGCATCGCGGCTCTATGCCGCCGCGAGGGCATCGCCGAGAGCCTATACTACACATGGAAGCTCCTATGTTGGTCAAGGGCTGCTGGAGGCCGCGTTGAATGGCCTGTGCTTGGCACAAAGATAGCCGTAGATCTCACGGGCGACGTAGCGCTTGAGACAGCGAATGATTT
>NZ_JBHLVZ010000087.1:0-52026 GCF_042433125.1 Muricoccus vinaceus
GCCGTTGTAGGCGTCCTCGCTGATCTTCAGCACCAGCGCGTCGCTGCCGTTGCCGATCGTCGTCGTGGTGGTGGGCGGGGTGGTGGTGGGCGGAGTGGGCTTGGGCGGAGTGGGCGTGGGCGTGGGCGGAGTGGGTGCGGTCACCACCGGCGCGGTCGGGGTGTTGCTGATCGGCGGCGTGTTGGCGCTGTCGGGAACGGCGAGGGAGTAGGTGGGATCCCTGGAGAAGGTGGCCTCGTCGACGAAGGGCGGCTTGGCCGCTACCAGCGCCTTGTAGGCGGACAGCGCGTCCTGGCTGCCCGTCAGCTCGTAGATGGCGGACAGGCTTGCCAGCGCCACCTGGGCGTAGTTGCCGTCCACCTTGGCCCAGCCATTCCCGTTGGAATAGCCGCGCGCGATGGTCTGCGCGCCGATCTCGGCCCAGGTCTTGTAGATGGCGCCCGTGCTCTGGTCGCTGATCGCGATCAGGTAGGCCACGCCGTCATGCATCTTGAAGCCGCTGCTCTCGTGCGTGAAGCGGCCGACCAGGAAGTTCATCTCCCATTTCAGGAAGGTGAGCGCATCGGCGTTGCCCGCCCGCGCCGCGGCGGCGGCGGTGGAGGCGAAGTAGTCCTGCTGCCACTCGGGCATCGCGCCCTTCACGCCGTAGTCGCCGGGAACCCAGCCATGGGCCTCGCCCTGCTTGGCCGTCCATTCCGGGATCTTGGAGACGAGCCACTTCCAGTTGCCGTTGGATGCGGCCTGGAAATACGCCTTCTCGGCGCTGCCCTCGGGCGCGGCCCAGGCGGCCTCGTCCACCTGGCGCAGGCCCCAGGCGGCCGAGCGGACCTGCGCGCCGTTCGCGAGCATGTCGGCGGCGTTCAGGCGCTGGGCCGGCCACTCGTTCATGATGGTCGCCGAGGCCTGGGCAAAGACGTTGTCCAGGATCCAGCGCTCCCCCGTCATCAGGTAGGGGACGTAGGACAGGTCGGGCTGGTGAGCCGTGTCGAAGGTCCAGCCGGTGTTGCCGGCGATGCCCTGCACCAGCGTGCCCGAGTTGGAGGCGCCCGGCGTGCCCACGCCGCCGCGCCCGTCGAGCCAGAGCTTGGGGTAGTTGTCGGTGTTCAGCCAGGTGCCGTTCGCCGCGTCCCAGAAGTGGATGGGGATGGCGTTGGCGGCATCGGCCTGGCCCAGCGCATAGGCGGCCGCGTTCGCGTCCTGGGTCATCAGCCAGGCGGTGTTGCTTTGGGTGGTGATGCCGATGTCGCCGCGGCCGCCGGTGGCCGGCATGTACTGGGTGACGCCGTTGGCGGCCAGCGGGGCGCTCCAGGAGGCGGCGTCGTTGGCCGCGTCGAAGCCGTTGAGCAGCGAGCTGTCCACACCGATCGCCAGGTTATAGGGCGCGACGGCGCCGGTGGCCTGGAGGTAGCTGGTGTCGTGCTGGATGTTGAGCCAGCCGGCCTTCTCGCTGCCCAGGCCCTGTCCGCCGCTGGTGCCGGTGGTGAAGGTCTCGTGCCAGTTCTGGTACTGGGCCTGGTTGACGGTTTCGTTGGCGACCGTCTTGCCGTCGAGCTGTGCCGTAAGAGTATAGTTCACCCGGCCGCCGGTGGCCTGCATGGCGTCGTCGTTGTTGAACTGGGCATCCACGGAAAGCCCGCCGCCCTTGTAGGCGGTGACGTCGAAGATCATCCGCTGCGAGCCCGGCAGGTCGATGCTGATCCGTGCTTCCGTCGCGAACTCGCCCTTCTGCCAGAAGGAGGCGGTGCCGTTGGCCAGCGCGGTCTTGAGGGCGGCCAGCACGTCGATGGTGGTCGTTGCGCCGCCCGCGGGCGTCATGCTGACCGTGAAGGAGTGGCCGCCGGCGGCCTGGGCCAGGTCGATCGCGGAGGCCGCGGAGGCCGTCCCGTGGGAGAGCACCACGTCCAGCGCGGTGCCGGCCGCCATGTCCGGCCGTTCCAGCGAGAGCACCACCATCTTGGCGGAGCCGTCCGCATAGGTGGTCTTGACGTCGACCTGAACCGCGACGGTCTGACCGTTGATCTGAGCGACCAGCCCGCCGCCTTTTGGCAGGTCCCCCTTCTCGAAAACCTGGCCGAAGGTGGTGACGCCACCTTGCAGGGTGGCAGCGCCGGCGTTCTGCAGCTTCAGCGCGACGATGTCGTTGGCGCCGGTGGATGCGAAGGTGGGGAGGACAACCCGGGACATAGCTGAGCCTTTCGTTGGCCGATGGAGGCCAGCCACCTCTCAGGCAGCCGTGACTTCACATAATCGTGTGAACACAAAAAAGTGAAGTCAGCTTTTGTGCATCAAAGTCGTGCATTCGTAAATTCGTGATGTACTGTGACTTTCATGTCGACGGCAGCATGATCCCTGGAGAGGGGCCACGCGCCTGCAATCGGCTTGAGCACACCGATCGAAGGGGCTGCAACCCGCTCATTCCTTTACCGATCTATGGGATTTGAGAAAAACGTCCGGTGATGAGCGCACATGGCTCTTTTGGGTCAGGCTTGATCGTTTTGTTTTTATAACTGTCAAGGATTTGCAGTCTTGCCGTGCGGGGAGTTGAGCGGCTCGCCCGGGCGCCTCGCACTCTTGCAAAGTAATTTCGTTCCGTACTTGTCGATTATCCTGATATCGCGTCGATCTGGGTGTGACCACGCAGCGCACATCGGCGCTCAGTGGCCTGCTGGAACCGTCGCCAACCACGTTTTCCTGCTACGTTGTTCGCGCACCAACCCGGTCTCCCATGCATCAAACCCGACGCTCCCTCGCGGCCCACATTCTTGCCGCCCTTTCGCCCGCTCCTTTCGCCAAGCCAGCCCTCGCGCAGGGCCTGCCCGCCACCGGCGCCGAGATCCGTGGCCTGCTTCAGCGGGCACGGGACAGCTCGAACACCTCGGCCACGCGACTGCGCCTGGCGGCGGAGCGGACCCTCGAACGCATGGACAACCTCGGCCTCGATCACGGCTCTGGCCCGGGTGGGGGGCGCGTGGTGGTCGTTAACATCGCGGCGGCGGAACTCGTCGCCTATGAGGAAGGGCGGGAGGTGCTGCGGTCCCGCATCGTGGTGGGGGCGGCGCGCACGCGCACGCCGCAGCTTGCGACCTTCGTCACCTCGGTCCGCACCAACCCGCCCTGGTACGTGCCTGCCAGCATCGAACCGGAAATCCGTGCGGCCGGCGCGGTCGGCTTCCGCGTGGTCAACGGACGCCTGATCCAGCCGCCGGGCCCCGCCAACCCGCTCGGTGCCGTGCGGATCGGGCTGCTGGATTCGGACGGCATCTTCCTGCACGGCACCAGCGCCCCTGCCCTCTTCGCCCGGCCGGACCGCGCGCTCTCCCACGGATGCGTGCGGGTGGAGCGCGTCCGCGACCTGGCGGCCTGGGTGGCCGGAAGCACGCCGGCGGCGATGCAGGCCATGCTGGCCACCGGCCGCACGCTGGAACTGCCGCCCCCGCAGGAGGTGCAGGTGGTGCTGGGCTATTTCACGGCCTGGCCGAATGCCGCCGGACGGGTCGTCGCTCACGCCGATCCCTACGGCCTCGATGCGGCCGGAAGCCGCCGCGCGGCCTTCCGCCGGGTGCCTCGCCCGGCGCCCCAGAGCCCCGCGGAGGCCGAGGACGCCGCCCGCCCGCCGCCGCAGGAGGACAACCCGCTTTAAGCGAGGACCGGCCCCGGCGGAGATACCGGCCGCGCTAGGACCAGCCGCCGGCCGCGGCCTTCACGCCTGGCTGGCAGCTCCTGCTTGCGGACGCGTCAGCTTCGCTCGGGCGGGCGCTCCGCGCGGCGGGAGGCCGCGATGCGGTCGAGCATGGCCGTGGCATAGCGCCCCGCCTCGGCCAGCGGGACCCCGCTTCCGGGGAGGTTCTCCATCTCGCGTGCGGCATCGGAGCTGTTCGCAACAAAGACCAGCATCGAAACGACCTCCTCGAAGTCCGCGGGCGGTAGCCGCGCCGCGACGGCCGCGATGGTCATTTCCAGAACGAGCAGCCGTGTGCCGACATCCCCGGATGCCGGGTGATCAAGCCTGGCAGCGGCTTCGTCCGACATCATGCTTTCCCCCCGGCCTGCGGGAACGCTAGCCTGGGCCATCGGGCAGGATCAACCGTCCGGGGAGCGGAACCATTCCCCCGCCCGAAAGCCTTTCGCTTCCGAAACTTTATTCTTATGATGCGGTGTCGGATCAGGATGTTTCTGGCGGTGCATACAGGAAAGAACGGCACGGCCTCGGCCAGCTTGCGGCTTCTGCTCCCCCTCTCCCTCGTGGTGCCGGGGCTGCTCTTCGCGGCCGTGGCCTGGTGGTCCCACGGGCGGACCTTCGCCGAAGCGGAACGCGACCTGATCCGCACGAGCGAGGTCGCGCGCGAGCACGCCTCCAAGGTATTCGACACGCACCGGCTCATCGCCGACCGGATCAGCCACCTCTTCGCCGGCCTGGACGATGAAGCCGTCGCCCGCGCGGAACCCGCCCTGCACGCGGCCATACGGGGTGCCATGGCCGGGCTGCCCCAGGTGCAGACGGCGATCGTCACCAACGCGGCGGGCCGGGCCGTGGCCAGCGCCACCCGGTTGCCGGTGCCGCCCGGCCTGGACCTCAGCGACCGCGACTACTTCAAGGCCCTCCGCCAGGGCGAGGCGCCCATCCATGTCAGCCACATCCTGGCCGAGCGCCTGACCGGCCGGGCCTTCTTCGGCCTGGGCCGCCGGCGCGAGGGCCCCAGGCGGGCGATCCCGCGGCGACCGCCCCCGTGTTCCACGGCGTGGTGAACGTCGCGGTGACGCCGGGTTATTTCACCGCCTTCTACGAAACGCTGAAGGGCGGCGCGGAGGACGGCGCGGGCAAGGTCATCGCCCTGGTCCGCGAGGACGGGGAGATCCTGGTCCGGAACCCGCCGCTGGCGGCCCCGGCACCGCTGGTTCCGCCCGGCAGCGCTTTTCTCTCCGCCCTGGAGCGCGCGCCCGGCGCGGGCACCTTTGTCAGCCGCTCCGTGGTGGAAAGCGGCCATCCCGAGCGGATCTTCGCCTATAGCCGCGTCCCCGGCGTGCCCGTCCTCGTTGTCGCCGCCCGGTCGACCCAGGCGATCCTGGCGGACTGGCGGCGGGAGATGGCCCCTTATCTGCTGGTCGTGGTGCCGACCACGCTGGCCCTGTTCCTGCTCACCCTCACCGCCGCGCGGCGTGCCCTGCGGGAGGAGGAGGCGCTCGAGCAGGCGCGCACGGAAATGGCGCGGCGCGAGGCGGCCGAGGAGGACCTGCGGCGCACCCAGCGGCTGGAGGCCGTGGGCCAGCTCACCTCCGGCATCGCGCATGACGTGAACAACCTGCTGACGGTGATCACCGGCAACCTCCACTTCCTGTCCCGCGCGGGCATGGACGAGGCGCGGCGGCGGCGCCACGTCATCAACATCCAGGCCGCGGCGGAGCGCGGCGCGAAGCTCACGGGGCAGTTGCTGGCCTTCGCCCGGCAGCAGCGGCTGGTGCCGCAACCGGTGGACCTGAACGCGGTGGTGACCAGGCTGGGCGCCGTGATGGCCACCACCATGGGGGGCATGATCCGCCTCGATACCGCGCTCGCGGCATCGCTCTGGCCGGCACGCGTCGATCCCGCGCAGCTTGAGCTGGCGCTGGTCAACCTCGTGATCAACGCGCGAGACGCCATGCCCGCGGGCGGCACGGTGGTGATCGGCACGGCCAATCTTTCGCTCGAGGCGCCCATCCTTCCCGCGGGGCCGCCGGCCGGGGACTACGTGGTGCTCTCGGTGACCGACACCGGCACGGGCATGGCGCCGGGCGTGGTCGCGCGCGCCTTCGAACCCTTCTTCACCACCAAGGGGCCGGGCCGGGGATCGGGGCTCGGCCTTTCCCAGGTGCACGGCTTCGCCCACCAATCCGGCGGCGGCGTGCTGATCCGGAGCCGCCCCGGCGAGGGCACGGAGGTCCGGGTCTTCCTGCCCCGTGCCAGCGAGGCCGCCCCGGTGGCACCGCCGAACACGGAGCACGAGGCCGGTTCGCCCCAGGGGCAGGCCACCGTTCTGGTGGTGGACGACGATGAGGCGGTCCGGGCCGTGACCGCGCAGATGCTGCGGGAGATGGGCTATCGGGTGATCGAGGCCGAAAGCGGCGCCGCCGCCCTCAGGGTGCTGGCAAGGGCGGGGATGGCGAACGAGGGAGCGGCAGGCGAAGGCCTGGCACCCGGGGAGGAGGTGCGGATGGCCGTGCTCGACTACGCCATGCCCGGCATGAACGGCCTGGAGCTGTGCTGGCGCCTGCGCCTGCGCCGGCCGGGCCTGCCGGTGCTGTTTCTCACCGGTTATGCCGACATGGCGTCCCTGGTGGACGAGCCGGCGAGTGACGTGCTGGCCAAGCCCTTCCGCATGGCCGACCTCGCCGCGCGAATGGAAGCGCTGCTGCGGCCTGGGCCGGTTGGGACCGAGGAAGCGCTCGCGGCCCGTTCGTAGCGCCGGCATCAACCCAGTTATGTTGCGTTGCAATATTTTCGCTTGCGCCGGATGGGAAGAAGGGCCATTCTCCCCTTGCAGCCGCTCGGCCATGCCGGGTTGCTGTTTTCTTGGACGTTTCCTCCCTAAACTCGGCGGCACCCTCGGGTGCCGCCTTCTTTTTTTGTCCGGGCGCTCCGTGGCCGGCCGCCGGGACCTGATCCTGCGGGCCGCTCAGGCGGCGCGCAGCACCACGATGCGGGCCGCGCCGTGCTGGCGCTCCGCCACCATCTCCCAGTTTTCCGGCACCGGCATCGCCTCTTCCCGCCCCACTTCCAGGCAGGCCAGGGCCGCGGGGGCGATCCATCCCGCCGAACGCAGCGCCGCCAGCGCGGGCGGGCCCAGTTCCTTGCCATAGGGCGGGTCCAGGAACACCAGGCCACAAGGGACCTCGGCCCGCGGGGGGCGCAGCGCGTCGCAGGCCAGCACCTTGGTCCATTCCTCGGCCTTCAGGGAGGCGACATTGGCGCGCAGCACGGCCAGCGCGGCGCGGTCACGCTCCATGAAGACCGCCCGGGCGGCGCCGCGGGACAGGGCCTCCAGCCCCAGCGCCCCGGTGCCCGCGAAGGCGTCCAGAACCAGCGCGCCCTCCACCATCGCACGGCCCGCCCAGGGCGCGTGCCACAGGGCATCGAACAGGGCCTGGCGCACGCGGTCGGCCGTCGGGCGGGTGCCCTCGCCCGGTGGGGACAGCAGCGTGCGGCCCCGCCAGCGGCCCGCGACGATTCTCATGTGCGCCCCGTCACCCCTCGGTATGGGGCTTGGCGCCCCAGGGGGTGCGGTGCGGGTCGCCGGCGCGGCGGGCACGCGGGGCGCGGGCCGGGCGATCGCCACGGGAAGGGGGCGCGCCTTCGTCGGGCGGCGGCGCCGTGCGCTCGATGCCGCGCTGGATGCGGGGCGCGGCGCCGATGCCGAGCTGGTCGCGCATGGTGCGGGCATTGACCTCCTCCACCGCGCCCGCCGGCAGGGTGCCGAGTTGGAAGGGGCCGTAGGCCACGCGGATCAGCCGCGTCACATGCAGCTCCAGGTGCTCCATGACCCGGCGGATCTCGCGGTTCTTGCCCTCCTGGAGGGACACGGTCAGCCAGGCATTGGTGCCCTGGCGGCTGTCCAGCCCGGCCTGGATGGGACCGTACTTCACGTCGCCCACCGTGACGCCGCGGGCCAGCCAGGCCAGCCCGGCCTCGTTCACCTTGCCATGCACGCGCACGCGGTAGCGCCTGAGCCAGCCGTTGGAGGGCAGTTCCAGCTTGCGCGCCAGGGCGCCGTCGTTGGTCAGCAGCAGCAGCCCCTCGCTGGTCAGGTCCAGCCGGCCGATGGACACCAGGCGGGGCAGGCCGGCCGGCAGCTTCTCGAACACCGTGGGGCGGCCCTGGGGGTCCTTGTGGGTCGTCACGAGGCCGTCGGGCTTGTGGTAGCGGAACAGCCGCGTGGGCTCGGGCGCGCCCACCAGGCGGCCGCTCACCGTGATGGCGTCCCCCGGCGAGACGAAGGTGGCGGGGCTTTCGACCTTCGCGCCGTTGAGGGTGACGACGCCCTGGCCGATCAGCGCCTCCGCGTCGCGGCGGCTGGCGACGCCGGCCCGGGCCAGGAACTTGGCGATGCGCTCGCCGCGCTCCGCCGGGGGGGTGTCCTCGCTCATGTGGCAACCCGTTCCTGGCTGGTGTGGCGGGCGGCCTCCACGAAGGCGTCCAGGATCGCCTGGTCGCGGGGGTCCACCGCGTATTCGGGGTGCCACTGCACGCCCAGGCAGAAGCGGTAGCCCGGGTGCTCCAGCCCCTCCACCACGCCGTCCGGGGCGCGGGCGTTCACGACGGCGCCCTCCCCCGGCCGGTCCACCGCCTGGTGGTGGGCGGAGTTCACGGCCATGGCGGGGGCGCCGACGATGCGCGACAGCAGGGTGCCCGGGGTCAGCGCCACCTCGTGCCCGGGTTCGGTGCGGGGGTTGGGTTGCTCGTGGGCCAGGGCGTCGGGCACCGTGTCCGGGATGTGCTGGATGAGGGTTCCGCCGAGCGCGACCGCCAGAAGCTGTTCCCCCCCGCAGATGCCGAGCACCGGGATGTTCCGCCGGAGCGCGCCGCGCAGCACCGCGATCTCGAAGGCGGTGCGGCCTTCCTTCAGCACCACGGTGTCGTGGCGGGGGCCGCCGCCATACATCGCCGGGTCCACGTCGAAGGCGCCGCCGGTGACCAGCAGGCCGTCCAGCCGGTCCAGGTAGTCGTCGGCCAGGGCGGGGTGGTGCGGAAGGGCGATGGGCAGGCCGCCCGCCGCCGTCACGGCGCCGAAGTAGTTCTGGCGCAGCGCGTACCAGGGCAGCTTGGAATAGCTGCCCGGCTCTTCCGCATCGAGGGTGAGGCCGATCAGGGGTCGTGCGGTCATGAGGGGGTTGGTAGAGCCTGGACGGGCGCTTCCACAAGCGCCCGTGTTGCGTTGCGGAGGCTCGCATGACGGATGGCACGCCCATGGCGCTGGCGCTCGACGAGGCGCGGGCCGCCGCGGCGCGGGGCGAGGTGCCGGTGGGCGCGGTGGTGACGGACCCCGCAGGGCGGGCGCTGGCCCGGGCCGGGAACGAGGTGGAGGCCCGCCGCGACCCCTCCGCGCACGCCGAGATACTGGCGCTCCGCGGCGCGGCGGCGGTGCTGGGGGAGAAGTGGCTGGCGGGCTGCACCCTCTGGGTGACGCTGGAGCCCTGCCCCATGTGCGCCCAGGCCTCCTCCCTGTTCCGGGTGCGGCGGGTGGTGTTCGGGGCCTACGACCCCAAGGGGGGCGGGGTGGAGCATGGGGCGCGGGTGCTCTCGGCCTCCTCCTGCCACCATGTGCCGGAGGTGGTGGGGGGCGTCCGGGAAACCGAGTCGGGCGGGCTTCTGCGCGCCTTCTTCGCGGAGCGTCGCTGAGCCGGAGAGCCAGGCCGCCGGTGCAACCGGAAGACGATTCCGTGCCTCGACCTTCGCAGGATGTGAGCGCGCCCGGCGGCGAATGGCGGCTAGCCTCATCCTGGCCGCCCCTTGCCCTGATCCGACAGGAGACCCGCCCATGCCACGCCGACGACGCCTTCTGCTCGCCGCCGCCGCACTGCCGGTGCCCTTCCTGGCCCAGGCCCAGGGCACGCTCACCCTGCTCAACGTCTCCTACGACCCGACGCGCGAGTTCTACCGCGCGTACAACACCCTGTTCGCCGCGCAGTGGGGCGCGAAAGGCGGGCAGGCGTTGCGGGTCAACACCTCCCATGGCGGCTCGGGGCGCCAGGCGCGTTCGGTGATCGACGGGCTGCAGGCGGACGTGCTCACCCTGGCCCTGTCCTACGACATCGACGAGGTGGCCCAGCGCGGCCTGCTGGACACCGGCTGGATGGGCCGGCTGCCCCACAACAGCGCACCCTACACCAGCACCATCGTGTTCCTGGTGCGCAAGGGGAACCCGAAGGGGCTGCGCGACTGGGGAGACCTGCTGCGGCCGGGGGTCGCGGTGATCACCCCCAACCCCAAGACCTCCGGCGGGGCGCGCTGGAACTACCTGGCGGCCTGGGCCTGGGCGCGGCGGCAACCCGGCGGCAGCGACGGCTCGGCCGAGGAGGCGATGGCGCGCCTGTTCCGCAACGTGCCCGTGCTGGACACCGGCGCGCGCGGCTCCACCACCACCTTCGCCCAGCGCGGCCTGGGCGACGTGCTGCTGGCCTGGGAGAACGAGGCGCATCTCGCGATCCAGGAGTTCGGCGCGGAGAAGTTCGACATCGTCTATCCCTCCCTCACGATCCTGGCCGAACCGTCCGTCGCGGTGGTGGACCGGATCGTGGACCGGCGCGGCACCCGCGCGGTGGCCGAGGCCTATCTCCAGGGCCTCTATGCGCCCGAGGGGCAGGCGCTGGCGGCGAAGCACTTCTATCGCCCGCGCGATGCCGCCGTGCTGGCGGCCAACGCCGCCCGCTTCCCCGACATGGCGCTGGTGACGGTGGACGACGCCTTCGGCGGCTGGGCCAGGGCGCAGCCGGCGCATTTCGCCGATGGCGGGATCTTCGACCGAATCTCGCGGGCGGCGCGGTGAGCGCATCCATCCTGCCGGCGGGCCGCGCCTCCCCCGCGCAGGCGGTGCCGGGCTTCCGCGCGACGCTCGGCGTCACCCTGCTCTGGCTGGGGACGATCGTGCTGATCCCGCTGGCCGCGCTGGCGCTGCGGCCGCTGGAACTGGGCCCGGCGGGGCTGCTGGCCTCGCTGTCGGAGGAGCGGGTGGCGGCGGCGCTGGGGCTGTCCTTCGGGGCGGCGCTGCTGGCGGCGCTCATCAACCTGCCGCTGGGCCTGCTGCTGGCCTGGGCGGTGGTGCGGCTGCGCTTTCCCGGGCGCGGCGTGCTGGACGCGGCGCTGGACCTGCCCTTCGCCCTGCCGACCGCGGTGGCCGGCATCGCGCTCACCGCCGTGACGGCGCCGAACGGCTGGATCGGCGCGCCGGTGGAGGCCCTGTTCGGATGGAAGATCGCCTTCACCCGCGCGGGCGTGGTGCTGGCGCTGGTTTTCGTGGGCCTGCCCTTCATCGTCCGCACGGTGGAGCCCGTTCTGCGCGACATGGCGGCGGAGGCCGAGGAAGCGGCGGCGACGCTGGGCGCCACGCGCGCGCAGACGGTGCTGCGCGTGGTGCTGCCGGGGCTGCTGCCGGCCCTGCTGACGGGCTTCGCCCTCGCCTTCGCGCGGGCGGTCGGGGAATATGGCAGCGTCATCTTCATTGCGGGCAACCTGCCCGGGCTGACGGAGATCGCGCCCCTGCTGATCGTGATCCGCCTGGAGCAGTTCGACTATGCCGGCGCCGCGGCCGTGGGGCTGGCGATGCTGGTGCTGTCCTTCGCCGTGCTGCTCGGGATCGAGCTGCTGCAGCGCCGGCTGCGCCGGGGGCGGCAATGAGGGGCGGCTTCCGCCCGGCCGCGGAGGACGCGCCCTGGGCAAGGCGGCTGCTGGCGGGGGCGGCGATCCTGGTGGGCATCCTGCTCCTTGCCCTGCCTTTGGCCGCGGTGTTCGCGGAAGCGCTGCGGCGCGGGGTGCCCGCGGCGCTGGAGGCGCTGTCCGAGCCCGACACGGTTTCGGCCATCTGGCTGACGCTGCTGGTGGCGGCGATCACCGTGCCGGTGAACCTCGTCGGCGGGCTGGCGGCGGCCTGGTGCATCGCCAAGTTCGACTTCCCGGGAAAGCGGCTGCTGACGGCGCTGATCGACCTGCCCTTCTCCGTGTCCCCCGTGATCGCGGGGCTGGCCTTCGTGCTGATGTTCGGCGCGCGCGGCTGGTTCGGCCCCTGGCTGGAGGCGCGCGACATCCAGGTGATCTTCGCCGTGCCCGGGCTGGTGCTGGCCACGCTGTTCGTCACCTTTCCCTTCGTGGCCCGCACCGTGCTGCCGCTGATGGCGGAGCAGGGGCGGGAGGAGGAGGAGGCGGCGGCCACGCTGGGGGCCGGGGGCCTGCGCACCTTCCTGATGGTGACGCTGCCCAACGTGCGCTGGGCACTGCTGGCGGGCGTGCTTCTCTGCAACGCGCGGGCGATGGGGGAATTCGGGGCGGTGTCGGTGGTGTCGGGCCATATTCGCGGGGAAACCAACACGGTGCCGCTGCATGTCGAGATCCTCTACAACGAGTACCAGTTCGCCGGCGCCTTCGCGGTGGCCGCCCTGCTGGCGCTGCTGGGGCTGGTGACGCTGGCGGCCAAGACCGTGCTGGAGCGGATGGCCGGGCGCGTGGTGGAACCGCATGCGGGGGGCGCCGCTTGACCGTGGAGGTGCGCGACGTGGTGCGCCGGTTCGGGGGGCTCGCCGCGCTGAACGGTGCCACGCTCTCGGTCGCGGAGGGGGAGTTCGTGGCGCTGCTCGGCCCCTCGGGCTCGGGCAAGACGACGCTTCTGCGCGCCCTGGCGGGGCTGGAAGGGGTGGATTCCGGCAGCGTCCGCATCGCCGGGCGCGACATGGCGGGCGTGCCGGCGCGGGCGCGCGGCATCGGCGTCGTGTTCCAGCACTACGCCCTGTTCCGGCACATGACGGTGTTCGACAACGTGGCCTTCGGCCTGCGCGTGCGGCGCCAGCGCCCGCCCGCCGCCGAGATCGCGCAGCGCGTGCGCCGCCTGCTGGAGCTGGTGCAGGTGCCGGAGCTGGAGCGGCGCTTCCCCGAGCAGATCTCGGGCGGGCAGCGCCAGCGCGTGGCGCTGGCCCGGGCGCTGGCGATCGAGCCGCGTCTTCTGCTGCTGGACGAGCCCTTCGGCGCGCTGGACGCGCTGGTGCGCAAGGAGGTGCGGCGCTGGCTGCGCGGGCTGCATGACGAGCTGGGCGTCACCAGCATCCTCGTGACGCACGACCAGGAGGAGGCCATGGAGATGGCCGACCGCGTGGCCGTGATGGAGCGCGGGCGCGTGGTGCAGGTGGACAGCGCGGCGGCCCTGCTGCGCGCCCCCGCCACCGCCTTCGTGGCGGGCTTCGTGGGCGATGCCGCGCGGCTGCCCTGCGCCGTGCGGGGCGGCGTCGCGCGCTTCGATCCCCTGCCCATCGCGCCCATCGCGGCCGCCCTGCCCGACGGGCCCGCCACCGCCTTCGCCCGGCCCGGCGAGATGGTCGCCGGGCGCGGCGCGGGGGAGGCCCGCGTGCGCCTGATGCGCGAGGAGGTGGAGGGGCCCGCGCGGCTGGTGGTGCAGGCGGGCCCCGCCGTGCTGGACGCCGTGGCGGCCCCGGGAGCGTCCTTCGCCAAGGGCGATCCCTGCCTGCTGTCGCTGCGGGGTGCCCATGTCTTCGCGGCCGACGGCACGCGCACCCGTGCGGGCTGAGGCCTGGCAACGGCCACGCCGGGGCAGGCGTTCAGCCCGGGTTCAAGGAGGATGAGCATGTCCGACCAGCCCCCCCGCCCCGGCGACGAGACAAGCGCGGATGCCCCGCAGACCGCGCCCAACACCTGCCCGGCCTGCGGCGGCACCGGCGCCGTCCAGGGCAAGCCGTGCCCGACCTGCGAGGGCACGGGCGAGGTGACGGTCACGGTGGGCGACGCCTGACCCGCCCCGGCCCGTGACGCGGCGGGCCGCAACGGGCAGAGTGCCGGGCGACAGGCCTGCTGAACGAGGCCGCACCGGAGGAATGCCCATGATCACCCGACGCCGCCTCGGCGCAGGCGCCACCGCCGCGGCCGGCCTGGTTCTCGCCCGCCCGGCCCTGGCCGCCTTCCCCGACCGCCCCATCACGGTGGTGGTGCCCTTCGCCCCCGGCGGTGCCAACGACCTCGCCGGGCGGCTGCTGGCCGACCGCATCGGCCCGCTGCTGGCGCCCGAGGGACGGGCGCTGGTGGAGAACCGCCCGGGCGGTGGCAGCGCGATCGGCGCGGAATACGTGCGCCGCGCCCGGCCGGACGGCTACACGCTGCTGGTGGGATCGGCCTCCACCCTCGCCGTCGCGCCGGCCTCGGGCGCCGCCGCGGCCCGCTACCACCCGACGCAGGACTTCACGCCGATCACGGTCGTGGGCACCAGCCCGATGGGCGTGGTGGTGCCGGTGAACGCGGGAATCACCACGGTGCAGCAGCTCGTGGCACGGCTGCGGGCCGAGCCCGGGCGGATCGGCTATGCCAGCTCGGGCGTGGGCGGCGTGTCGCACCTGGGGGCGGACTACCTGGCGAACCTCGCGGGCACCAGCGCGCAGCACGTGCCCTATCGCGGCGGCTCGCAGACCGCGGAATCCCTGATCAAGGGGGAGACCCTCTACGCCGTGGACCAGCTCGGCTCCGTGGTCGGGCAGGTGCGCGACGGGGCGCTGCGGCTGCTGGCCGTCACCACCCGCCAGCGCGACCCGAACTTCCCCGAGGTGCCCACCGTGGCCGAGGCCGTGCTGCCCGAGTACGAGCTGACCACCTGGACCGTCATGGTCGGCCCCAAGGGCCTGCCGGACGACGTGGCGGAGGCGCTGAGCAAGGCGGCCAACGCGGCGCTGGCCGAGCCCCGCGTGAAGGAGCGGCTGGAAAGCACGGGCACCACCCCGGTGCCGGACAGCACCCCCGCCTCCACCCGGGCCTTCCTGGACCGCGAGTTCGCGCTCTACACCAACATCGTGAAGCGGATCGGGCTGAAGCTGGACTGAGGGCGCGTCCTGCGGCTTCCTGCGGCCCCACCGCCGCAGGAGAGCACCGCATGACCGACTGGCCCAGGGAGAACGTATCCAGGGAAAGCGGGCGCCACGCCCTCGGCGACCTCGCGGTGCTGAAGGGTGGTGCCATCCGGGGCGCAACGCTCGCCTGGCGCACGCACGGCACGCTCTCCCCCGCGCGGGACAACGTGATCCTCTATCCCACCAGCTACGGCGCGACGACGGCGGAGGTGGAGTGGCTGGTCGGGCCCGGGGGAGTGCTGGATCCCCGGCGCTGGTTCGTGGTGCAGGTGGATATGTTCGGCAACGGCGTGTCCTCCTCGCCCGCCGACATGCCGGACTACCCCGCCCTGGTCACGGCCTACGACAACGTCCAGGCCCAGCGCCGCCTGCTGCGGGAGGTCTTCGGGATCGAGCGGCTGCGCGCGGTGTATGGGTGGTCCATGGGGGCGCAGCAGGCCTATCACTGGGCCGCGCTGTTCCCCGATGCGGTGGAGGCCGCCTTCATTGTCTGCGGCAGCGCACGGACGGCCGTGCACAACCAGGTCTTCCTGCGGGCGCAGATGGCGATCCTGGAGGCGGCGCCGGAATACCGGGGCGACGGGCGGTTCTCGGCCCAGCCCGCGGCCGCGCTGCGCGCCTTCGGGCGCAACTACGCGGCCTGGGCGATGAGCCAGGATTTCTATCGCGCGGGGCTGCACCTTTCCCCCGCCACCCCCGACCTCGAAAGCTACCTGCGGACCTGGGAGCGCCGCTACGACAACAAGATGGCGGCCAACCTTCTGGCGCAGATGCGCTGCTGGAACGCGGGCGACATCAGCGACAACCCGGCCTTTGGCGGCGACCTGCCGGCCGCGCTCGGTGCCATCACCGCGCGGATGCTGCTGGTGCCCGGCGACACGGACCTCTACTTCCGCGTGGCCGACAACGAGGCGGAACTGCCGCACCTGCGTCAGGCGGCGCTGCGCCCCATTCCCAGCATCTGGGGCCATCGCGCCGGCAATCCCGCCGACAACGCGGAGGACGCCGCCTTCCTGCGCCGCTGCGTGGCGGAATGGCTGGGGTGATCAGCCCCCGGGCGCCGTGATTCCGGCCACCAGGAAGTCGGTGAGGCGCCGCACCACCTCCTCCGTGTCCTCGGTGTTGAAGCGGCCGTCCGAGAGCTCCGCGAGGCGGTCGAAGCCCGAGAGCATGTAGAGGTAGGTGCCCACCGCGAACATCATGCGCCAGTGCGCGTTGGCCGTGTTCAGCCCCGGCACGGCCCGCTCCAGCGCCGCGATGTAGTTGCGCGTGGCGTGGTCGTAGACCTCCCCGCGCAGGCGCAGCGCCAGCGCGTCGGGCTCGTGGTGCAGGCGCGCCTGCATGCGCACGAAGGCCCGGCTGCCCGGATCGGCGCCGCGCAGGGCGAATTGCGGGCGCAGATAGGCCGAAACCAGCTCCCGCGCGGTGGGCGGGTCGGCGCGGGCCAGCAGGGCGTCCAGCAGTTCCTGCCGCTGGCGGGACACCTCCAGGCCGCGGCGCTTGAACAGGGTCTCGAACAGGCGCTGCTTGCTGCCGAAGTAGTAGATGATCAGCGCCTGCGTGACATCGGCGCCCTCCGCGATCTCGCGCAGGGACGCCGCGACGAAGCCGTGGTCGGCGAAGACCTGCCCGGCCACCTCCAGGATGCGCTCCTGCGTCGAAACACCGTCCGTAGCAGGACGGCGGCCGATGCGGCGGCGGGCCGGGGCGGCCTCCGCCATGCTCAGGCGGCCGCGCGGGAGGGCTCGACCAGCGGCGCGCTGAACACGTCGTAGCCGAAGACCCAGGAAGGGTCCTCGTTGTCGCGCAGCCAGGTGTTGTCGTGGGAGACCTTCTGCACGCGCGAAGCCCGCTCGATCCGGTTGGCGCGGTAGAGGGCGAAGGCGGTCTCGTGGTCCCCCGCGCCAACGGCCTTGAGGCAGCGCGCGAGCATGGCGGCGTCCTCGATCGCCATGGCCGCGCCCTGGGCCATGTGCGGCTTCATGGGGTGGCAGGCGTCGCCCAGCATCACCAGCCGCCCGCGGCTCCAGAGCGGCAGCGGGTCGCGCTCCAGCAAGGGCCACTTGGTGATGTCGGAGCAGGCGTCGATCAGGGCCTGCACCATCGGGTGATAGCCGGCGAAGGCCTCGCGCATCTCCTCCTGGCTGCTCTGCACCCAGGCCTTGCTCATGTCCCACTCGGCCTGGGGCACGCCGGTGACGTAGTAGTACTCGTCCTGCGCCTCCGTCACGTAATAGACCATCATGTGCCGGTCCTCGGACCACCACTTCACGCAGGGGTCGAAGCGGTGGCCGGAGCGGGCGAGCGCCGAGGCTGGGAAAACGGCACGGTGCGCCACCCAGCCGGTGTAGCGCGGCGCCTCGGTGCCCAGCATGTGCTCGCGGATGACGGAGTTCACGCCGTCCGCGCCGATCACGATGTCGGCCTCGGCCGTGGTGCCGTCGGCGAAACCCAGCACCACGTCGTGGCCGAGATCCTCGATGCGCGTCAGGCGCTTGTCGTAGCAAAGCGAGCCGGCGGGCACGGCATCGACCATGAGCTGGTGGAAGTCGCCGCGATGGACGGTGAGATAGGCGGCGCCATAGGTCCGGCGGGCATATTCGCCCAGCGGGATTTCCGCGATCACGGCGCCGTCGCTTCCGTTGCGGCTGTGCCAGTAGTCCGGGTGAGAGCCCATCGCCTCCATCGCCGGCTCCAGCCCGATGCGGCGCAGGATCTTCATCACGTTGGGCCCGACATGGATGCCGGCGCCGAGCCGCGAGAAGCCGGGCGCCTGCTCGTAGAGGGTGGCGTCGAAGCCCTCCTGCCGCAGCAGCAGGGCGGCGGCGATCCCGCCGAGCCCGGCTCCGACGATCGCGATGCGGGGGGCGGTGCGGGGCTGGCCCATGGTCCGGTCTCCGAGGATGGAAGAATTTAACTACACGTTCAGTTAGAGGGAAGCGCAATCACCATGGCACGGCCCGCCTCAGCCGGGCGATGTGGCCGGACAACCCTTCCCAGGCCGGCCGGCCCGGGGCGAAGGCGGCGCGGAGATGGTTTGCCAGCAGCTCCACCTGCCGGTCCGTCAGGCTTCCGGCGAAGCCCGGCATCTCGCCATGGCCGGGCAGCGGCGGGTGGATGCCCTCCAGGATCACGCGCAGGAGGTTGTCCGGGCGGTCCGAGTGGATGTTGCTGTTCAGCGCCAGCACCACCTCCGGTCCCTCCTGCGCGCCGCCGCCGTGGCAGGCGGCGCAGGCGCCCTGGAACAGGCGCGCGCCTTCGCCGCCGGCCGCCGGCAGGGGCGCCGCGACGGCGGGCGCGGCCTCCGCCGGTGCCGGGTTCAGCGCGGCCAGGTAATGCGCCATGGCCCGGATATCGGCGTCCGGCAGGGCCTGGAGCTGCGCCACCACCGGCGCCATGGAGCCCGCCGCCACGCCGTGGCGCGCGGAATGGCCGGTGCGGAGGTAGTCGAAGAAATCCGCCTCGCTCCAGGGCAGCGGCGCGCGGGACAGGCCGTTCAGGGCCGGCGCCTCCCAGCCGCCCGCGACGGCCCCCGCCAGGGCGGCGCCCCGGCGCTCGGCGCCCAGCGCGTTGCGCGGCGTGTGGCAGGCGCCGCAATGGCCGAGCGCGTTCACCAGGTAGTTGCCGCGGTTCCACTCGGCCGTGCGGGCCGGGTCGGCCTCGATGGCGCCGGGGCGATGGAACAGCAGGTTCCAGCCCGCCAGAAGCGGGCGGAGGTTGAAGGGAAAGGCCAGCTGCGTTTCCGGCACCACCGCGCGCAGGGGCGCCTGGGCCATCAGGTGGGCGTAGAGCGCCAGCAGGTCCTCATCCGTCATTCCCGCGAAGGCGGTGTAGGGGAAGGCCGGGTAGAGGTGCCGCCCGTCGCGGGCGATGCCCTGGCGCATGGCGCGCTCAAAGGCGGCGAAGGACCAGGTGCCGATGCCGGTCTCGCCGTCCGGGGTGATGTTGGTGGACCAGACGGTGCCGAAGGGCGTCTCGATCGGGCGTCCGCCCGCGTTCACGGCGCCATCGGCGGCCGTGTGGCACACGGCGCAGTTTCCGGCGGCCGCCAGCAGCCGCCCGCGTTCGATCTGCGCCGCCGAGAACACGTCCGCCCCCGGCAGCCGCGCGGGCGCGATGGCGGAGGCCCAGCCGGCCGCAGCCCCGGCTGCCACGAGCAGCCCGCCCAGCAACCCGCCGAAGCCCGCGAACCAGCGGCGCCGCCCGCGCTTCGCCTGCGCGCGCTCCGCGGGCCGCAACCCCGCCAGGATCACTTCGGGCGTGAAGGGGGCGCTGCGGAAGCGCACGCCGGTGGCATCGAAGATGGCGTTGGCGATGGCGGCGGCGCCGGGCACGGAGGCGGATTCGCCGGCACCCAGCGGCGGCTCCTCCTGGCGCGGCATCATCATCACCTCGACCGCCGGGACCTCGCGGAAGTCGAGGATGGGGTAGCCGCCCCATTCGCGGGCGGCGACGATCCCATCCTCGAAGGGCACGCGCTCCTTCAGGGCGCGGCTGGTGGCCTGGATGACGTTGCCGTGGATCTGGTGGCGCACGCCGTCGGGGTTGATCATCAGCCCGGCGTCGTGGCCTGCGACGATGCGCGTCGCCACCACCTCGCCGGTGCGGCGGTTCACCTCCACCTCCGCCACCCAGGCCGCCCAGGCGGCGCCGAAGCCCGGGAACTTGCTGTGGACGTAAAGGGCGTAGGCGAAGCCCTGCCCGCGCAGGATGTCGCCCTCCCCCCTCATGCGCGGCCCCGTGCGGGTTTCCCATCCCGCGCGCTCCGCCACAGCGCGCACCAGCGCCGCCGCGCGCTCCTCCTTCAGGAAGCGCAGGCGGTATTCCACGGGATCGGCGCCGGCCTCGGCCGCGCATTCGTCGATGAAGGATTCGTGCGCGAAGGTGCTCGGCAGCGCCGAGACGCCCCGCATCCAGGAGGCGCGCACGATGGGCGGCATGTCCTCCACCGCGACGCGCAGCGCGGGATAGGCATAGGGCGGGATGGCCGTGCGGTCGCCCATCTGCAGAACGGCGGGCTCGGGCGGCACCGCGCCGGTGAGCAGCAGGGCCAGCAGGGGCGCGTCGTTGGAGGGATAGCGCGACACGAAGTCGTAGGCGGCGACGTTGCCGGCCGCATCCAGCCCGCCGTCGATGTCGATCAGCTGGGCCGCGCCCTTGGGCTCCCACAGGTGCTCCTGCTCGCGCGTGAGCTGCACGCGCACGGGGCGGCCCACGGCGCGGGACAGCAGGGCGGCGTCGCCGGAGACATCGTCGGCGCAGTTGCGGCCGTAGCAGCCGGCGGCCTCCATGCGCGTCACCTCGATGCGCGCCTCCGGCAGGGCCATCAGCCGGGCGAGGTCGGCGCGCAGCATGTGCGGGTTCTGCGTGCCCGACCACAGGCGCAGCCGCCCTTCCGCGCATTCCGCCACCGCGCAGGACGGGCCGATGGAGGCGTGCATCTGAAAGGGCCAGGAATAGGTGCGCGGCATCCGCGTCGCGGCACCGGCCAGGGCGGCCTCCACGTCGCCGGTGTCGGCCAGCACGCGGCGGGTGGAGGGGTTCAGCCGCAGCGCCCGGTCCACGTCCTCCAGCCCGGCGGGGGCGGAAAAGCTTTTCCACGCCACGCGCAGGTCGCGCGCCGCGCGGGCGGCTTCCTCCTCGCGCTCCGCCACCACGCCCACGAAGTCGCCGATCACCACCACATCCACCAGGCCGGGGATGTGGGACACGGAATCGCGGTCCACCGAGAGCAGGCTGCGGCCGATGAAGGCGCCGCCGTCCAGCCCGGCATAGGGTGGCCGCACCACGCGCCCGTGCAGCATGCCGGGCACGCGCATGTCGTGCACGAAGGTGAGGCCGCCCGTGGCCTTGGCGGGGATGTCCACCCGCGGCACGGGCCGGCCGACCACGCGGTACCCGCCCACCGGCTTCAGCGGCGCGGCGCCGCTCAGCGGCAGGGCTTCGCGGCGCCCGCGCAGGAGATCCCCGAAGGAAAGCGCCTCCCCGCCTGGGCCGAACACCACGCCATCGGTGACGGAGAGGGCATCGCTCCCCAGCCGGGCGGCGGCCAGGGCCAGCAGCGCCCGCCGCGCCTCCGCCGCCGCCTGGCGCAGCGGCAGGGCGGCGATCTGGATGGTCTCGCTGGCGATGGTGGGGCCCTGGTCGGGCGCGCGCCCGGTGTCGCCCAGAACCACCGTCACGGCGTCGAAGCGGACGTCCAGCTCCTCCGCGACGATCTGCGCCAGCGCCGTGCGGATCCCCGTGCCGAGGTCCACATGGCCGTTGAAGGCGGCCACGCTGCCGTCGTCGAAAACGGCGACGAAGACGTCCTCCTCGTCCGGCGCGTTCGCCCCCGGCTCCGTGCCGGGCACCGGCGGGCGCCTGCGGGTGATGGCCAGCACGCCGTCCTGGCGCAGCACCTCCTGGCGGGACACGTCCCGTGCGGCGCGGGGGGTCACGCGGCGCGCTCCGCCACCGCGCGCCGGACGGAGGCCAGGATCTCCAGGTGGGTGCCGCAGCGGCAAAGGTTGTGGGCCAGGGCCTGGCGGATCTCGGCCTCCGCGGGGCGGGGGTTGCGGTCCAGCAGCGCCACGGTCGCGATGATCATGCCATTCAGGCAGTAGCCGCATTGCGCGCCCTGTTCGGCGATGAAGGCGGCCTGAACGGGGTGCGGCGCGGCGATGCTGCCCAGCCCTTCCAGCGTGGTGACGTGCCGCCCCTCGGCGCGCGAGACGGGAAGCACGCAGGCGCGCGCGGCGCGCCCGTCCAGCAGCACGGAGCAGGCGCCGCACTCGCCCAGGCCGCATCCATATTTCGGCCCGTTCAGCCCGAGGTCGTTGCGCAGCACCATGAGCAGCGGCGCGGCGGGATCGAGGTGCAGCGCGTGGCGCACCCCGTTCACCTCCAGCACGACCTCCCGGGGGGCGGCCATCACACGGCCAGGAACTGCGTGCGCGCGGCCTCGTCCGCGCGCAGCGCCGCCATGGTGCCGGACCAGACCACGCGGCCCTTCTCCACCACCGTTGCGCTGTCGGCCACGCCGCCGGCGAAGTGCAGGTTCTGCTCGGCCAGCAGGATCGTCAGCCCCTCCCCTTTGAGGGCCAGGATGGCCGCGGCCATCTGCTCCACGATCACGGGGGCCAGCCCCTCGCTGGGCTCGTCGAGCAGCACGAGGCGAGGATTGCCCATCAGGGTGCGGGCGATGGTCAGCATCTGCTGCTCGCCGCCGCTCATCCGCCCGCCCGGACGGTCGCGCATGCGGCCGAGATTGGGGAACAGCTCGAACAGCCGCTCGGGCGTCCAGGGCCGCTGGCCGTTGCGGGGCGGCTGCTTGCCGACCTCCAGGTTCTCCATGACGGTGAGGTCCGCGAAGACACGGCGGTCCTCCGGCACGTAGCCGAGGCCGGAGCGCGCGATGCGGTGCGGTTCCTCCCCGGCGATGTCGCGGCCATCGAACACGACCCGCCCGCTGCTGGGCCGCACCAGGCCGATGATGGACTTCATGGTGGTGCTCTTGCCCGCGCCGTTGCGGCCCAGCAGCACCATCACCTCGCCCGCGCCGATCTCCAGCGCCATGCCCTGCAGGATATGGGCGCGACCGTAATGCGTGTTGAGGTCCGTGACGGACAGCATCAATGCCCCCCACTGGTGGCGCCGGTGCCGAGATAAATTTCCCGCACGGCGGGGTTGGCGCGGATGGCGGGGCCGTCGCCCTCCGCGATCAGCGCGCCGCGGTTCAGCACCAGGATGCGGTCCGACACGTCGAACACCACGTCCATGTCGTGCTCGGTGAACAGCACGGCGATGCCGCGCCCGGTCGCCAGCCGCCGCGTGAGGTGCATGAGGCCCACGCGCTCGGCGGGCGCCATGCCCGCGGTCGGCTCGTCCATCAGCAGCAGGCGCGGCGCGTTGCCCAGCGCGATCGCCAGTTCCAGCCGCTTGAGGTCGCCATAGGCCAGCACGCCCGTGGCGCGATCCGCCTGCGCCAGCAGGCCCACCTGGTCGAGCAGCGCGTCGGCTTCCGTGGCGAAGCGCCCCGCCACTGGTCGCCAGAACTGCCAGACCTGCCCGCGGTGGGAGAGAATGGCCATCTGCACGTTCTCGCGCACCGTCATGGAGCCGAAGGTGGCCGTGATCTGGAAGGTGCGGCCGACGCCCCTGAGCGCGATGGCGCGCGGGCCGAGGCCGGTGATCGGCCCGCCATCCAGCAGCACGGAGCCCGCATCCGGCGGCAGCTGCCCGCCCACCATGTTGAAGCAGGTGGACTTGCCCGCGCCGTTCGGGCCGATCAGCGCCAGCATCTCCCCGGGCGCGACGGCGAAGGACACGTCGTCCACCGCCCGCACGCCGCCGAAGGACTTGCTCAGGCCACGCACCACGAGAACGCTCACGCCTCGCGGCCCCGCAGCCAGATCCGGCGCGCGGCGCCCGCGATGCCCTCGGGGAAGGCGACCACGAGCACCACGATCACCGCGCCCAGCACCAGCCGCCACAGGTCGGTGGAGCGCACGAGGATATCGGCCAGACCCGTATAAACCAGCGCGCCCACGATCGGCCCCGCCACGGTCTGCAGACCGCCGAGCAGCACCATCAGAAGCGCCTCGACCGAGTGCGGGATGGAGATGTAGGTCGGGAACACGCCGCCCTTGCCATAGGCGAAGATCGCGCCGCCCAGCCCGCAGGCCGCGCCCGCGATCACCAGCGCCACGATCCGCAGGCGCGAAACGTCGAGCCCGATGGAGCGCGCGCGGGTGGCGGAATCGCGCGCCGCCCGCAGCGCGTAGCCATAGGGCGCGTAGAGCGCGCGGCGCAGCAGCAGCGCCACCCCGACCGAGAGCACCAGCGCGATCCAATAGAAGCTTCGCGGGTTGCGCGCCCAGTCCGGCGGCCAGACGCCCAGCAGCCCGTTGTCGCCCCCGGTCACGTCCACCCACTGGAAGGACACGGCCCAGACGATCTGCGCGAAGGCGAGCGTCAGCATGGACAGGTAGACGCCCGAGAGCCGCACCACGAACCAGCCGAACAGCGCGGCGACGATCCCCGCCGCGAGCGGTGCCGCGAGCAGGCCGAGCGGCATGGGCGCGCCCGCCCAGTGCAGCAACAGCCCCGCCGCGTAGGCGCCGATGCCGAACCAGGCCGCGTGGCCGAAGCTGGCCATGCCCCCCGGCCCCATCATGAAGTGCAGGCTTGTCGCGAAGAGGATGGCGACGCAGGCGTCGGTCAGCACCGTTAGGTAGTAGTCGCCGACGAGAAAGGGCGCGACCAGCGCCAGCGCCAGCGCGGCGGCGCCGAGAAGCCGCAGCGCGCGCGGCGCCACGCGCACCACGGGAGCCGCGATGCTGGCCTCGCGCGCCTCGGATTGCGGGCGGCCCATCAGCCCGTTGGGGCGGAACACCAGCACCACCGCCATGACGAGGAAGACGAGCACGAGGGTGATCTTGGGGACCAGCACGATCCCGAAGGCCTGGAGGATGCCGATCAGCAGGCTGGCCACGAAGGCGCCGGGCAGGCTGCCGAGGCCTCCCACGACGACCACCACGAAGGCGTCGGTGATCACGGACAGGTCGATGCCCAGATTGGCCGAGGCATTGGGCAGCGACAGCGCGCCGCCCAGCCCCGCCAGCCCCGCGCCGAGGGCGAAGACGGAGGTGAAGAGCAGCCGCTGGTCCACGCCCAGCGCCGCCACCATTTCCCGGTCCAGCGTCGCGGCCCGCACCAGCGTGCCCCAGCGCGTGCGGTTCATCACCAGCCAGAGCAGGCCGAGCACCACCGGCCCGATGGCGATCAGGATGAGGTCGTAGAGAGGGAAGCGGCTGCCCGCGATCTCCACGAAGCCGCGCAGCCAGCGCGGCCGCGGCAGGGGCAGTTCCACCGCGCCCCAGAGCCAGAGCGTGACGTCCTGGATGATCAGCACCACGCCGAAGGTGGCGAGAAGCTGGAACAGCTCCGGCGCGCGGTAGACCCGGCGCAGCACCGCCACCTCCAGAGCCACGCCGATCGCGGCGGTGGCCAGGGCGGTGAGAAGAATGCCGAGGACGAACCACTCGGGATCGCGCGGCAGGCGGGTCAGGATGCTCCAGCCGATATAGGCGCCGAGCATCATCAGGCTGCCGTGCGAGAAGTTCACGATCCGGGTGACGCCAAAGATGATCGTCAGCCCGGAGGCAACCAGGAAGAGCGACGAGGCGGTGGCGAGCCCGGTCAGCAGTTGCGGGAGGATGCTGTCCATGGGCTCGCGCAGCCGGTCAGCTGGCGCTGGCCGGGCGGAGGCCGCGCACGAAATCGTCGCCCGGCAGCAGGTCGCGGCCGTCGATGTAGCGCCAGTCCGTCATCACGCCGGCGTTGTTGCGCAGCGCGGTCTTGCCGACATAGACGCCCAGCGTGCCCTGGTGGTCGATGGCGCGGTACTCGGCCGGGCCGGCGGGCGTGTCGAAGCGGGCGCCGCGGAAGCCCTCCACCATCTTCTCCACCTCGACCGAGCCCGCCTTGGCGATGCCGGCGGCGATGGAGTTGATCAGCGCGTATCCCACCAGCGAGCCGCACATGGGCTTGGCGTTGAACTTGCCGCGGTAGGCGGCCGCGAAGGCCTTGTGCGCGGGGGTGTCGATCATCTCGCCGGGATAGCCGGTGACGATCCAGCCCTCCGGCACCTCGTCGCCCAGCGGGTCCAGGTACTCGGGCTCACCGGTCAGCAGCGAGGCGACGGAGCGGCGCTCGAACAGCCCGCGGGTGTTGCCCTGGCGGACGAAGTTGGTGAGGTCGGTGCCGAACAGCACGTTGAAGATGCCCTCGGGGCGCATGCCTTCCAGCGCCTGCACGGTGGCGCCGGCATCGACGCGGCCCAGTGCCGGCCACTGCTCGCCCACGAACTGCACGTCCGGGCGGCGGGCGGTGAGAAGCTGCCTGAACCACTTCACGCCGGACTGGCCAAACTCGTAGTTGGGCGCAACCGTCACCCAGCGCTTGGCCGGCAGCTTCGCCGCCTCCTCCGCCAGGATGGCGGCCTGCATGTAGGTGCTCGGGCGCAGGCGGAAGGTGTAGCGGTTGCCCTTCTCCCAGACCATCGCGTCCGTCAGCGGCTCGCCGCCGACATAAAGGCGCTTGTTCTGCGCGGCGTACTCGCCCAGCGCCAAGCCGACGTTGGAAAGGTAGGCGCCGGCCAGCACGTCCACCTTCTGGTCGTTCACCAGCTCGCCGGCCAGGCGCACCGCGTCCTGCGGGCGGCCCGCGTCGTCGCGGGTGATCAGCTCCAGCTGGCGGCCGAGCACGCCGCCCTTGGCGTTCGCCTGCTCCACCGCGAGCTGCATGGCGTTGCGGTAGGGAACGGTGAAGGACGGTTGCGCGGTGTAGCTGTTGATCTCGCCGATGCGGATCGGCGCGGTTCCCTGCGCCCGCAGGAGGCCGGGCAGCGCGAGGGCGCCGGACGCGCCGAGAACCAGGCGCCGTGTCACTTCCATGGTGCTACTCCTGAGGGTTGGGGAGATCACTCGGCCGCCAGCGCGACCTCGTCCAGGACCTTGCCGTCGCGCGTCACGGCCTCGCCGTCCAGACGCACGGTGCAGTGGCGCAGCGGGATGTCGATGTGGCAGGGCGTGTTGCGCGTGCCGCCGGCCTCTGTGTTCGGGCCCAGCGAGAACAGGAAGTTGCCGGCAAAGGCCCGCGCGTCCATGCCGATGGTCTGCTCGCGGTCGTAGAGCGACAGCACGGACCAGCGGGCGCGGTCCTGCAGCCCCCAGCCGATGTGGGAGATGGCGTAGGCTTCGGGATCGTTAAAGGACTGGATGTAGTCCTGCAGCAGGTCGGCATCGAGACCGCCCTCGACCTTCACCGCGTAGCCGTCCCGCACCGTCAGCGTGATGCGGTCCTGCACATAGGACTTCTGCGGCAGCAGGATGTCGCCGCGGTCGATCACGATGGTGCCGTTCGACCTGCCCTCGTTCGGCCAGGTCGCCAGGAAGCCGGAGGGCCAGTGGTCCCAGCGGCCTGGGGCGTCCACGAAGCCGTATTCCTCCAGCAGCGGGTAGTCGCCGAGCGCGCAGCGCAGGTCGGTGCCGGCCGGCGAGGTGACGTGCATCTCGCGCGCGGCCTTCAGCTTCTCGGCGGCGGCCTTCACGCGGCGCTTGTCGGCCATGGTCGGCACCAGCCGCGCCAGCACCTCCGGCGGTTCCACCGCCAGCAGCATGCGCGTGCCGGACTCCAGGATCTCTCCCTGTTCCGGCGAGAAGAGCAGCAGCATGAGGTCGAGCACGAGGTCGCTCGCCTTCAGCGCCGCCATGCCCGCGGGATTGCCGGTCAGCGGCGTGTCGCCCACGAAGGCAAGCGCGTCGCGCGAGAGCGAGGCCTCGCCGTTCATCGCCGGCAGGTCCAGGCGGTTGACGATGGCGCCCATGCCGCGCGCCGCGATCATCGCGGTGGACAGCGTCTGCGGGTGCGTCACCGGTCCGGTGAGCACCGTCACCACCTCTCCGGACTTCAGCTCGGAAAGGGTGAGGACCTTTTTCCAGGCCTCGATCATGTCCGCGTCGCTGATGGGCATGGTGGCCCTCCTTTCCCGCTGGAACTGACTGAGCGTACAGTTAGAAAATCAGAGGGCGGAAGAGCAATTCGGACGCGCGGCCCGCGCTTTTCCGCCCATCTGGCCGCCGTGCCGCCCATCTTGCACGCATCCAGCGGGACGGGTGACCGTTTCCTGCGCACATCCGGGACAGACCGATGGACGATCACTTCTACGAACCCCGCCTCGGTCACGGCCTGCCGCACGATCCCTTCAAGGCCATCGTCGCCCCGCGGCCGATCGGTTGGATCACCACGGTGGACGAGCAGGGCCGCGTCAACCTCGCTCCCTACAGCTTCTTCAACGCCTTCAACTCCAGCCCGCCCATCGTCGGCTTCGCCAGCGAGGGGCGCAAGGACAGCCTTTCCAACGTGGAGGCCACCGGAGAATTCGTCTGCAACCTCGCCACCCGCCCGCTGGCGGAGGTGATGAACCGCAGCAGCACCCCCCTGCCCCATGGCGAATCGGAGATGGAGCTCGCGGGCATCGCATCGGCCCCCTCCCGCCTCGTGCGCCCGCCGCGCGTGGCGGATACGCCGGCCGCGCTGGAATGCCGCCTGTTGCAGGTTGTTCCGCTGAGGAACCTGGAGGGCGAGGCGGTGGACACGCATCTCGTGCTCGGCCAGGTCGTGGGCGTGCACATCCGCGGCGCCTTCCTGGTGGACGGCGTCTTCGACCTGCGCGCCGCCCGCCCGATCGGCCGCTGCGGCTATCGCGGCGACTACGCGGAAATGGGCGAGATGTTCGAGATGTTCCGCCCCACCCGGCGCTGAATCAGGCAACGCCCAGCAGGCGGATCAGGCCCAGGCTGATCGCGCCCAGCACCAGCAGCGAGGCCACCGCCGCGCCCACCACCCGCCCGCCGGACCGCGCCACGCTGCGCAGGTCCACGCCCAGGCCCAGCGCCGCCATGGAGATGGTGGTCAGCACCGTGGCCAGGGCCGCGGCGGGCGCCAGCAGCACCTCGGGCAGCAGGCCGAGGGAGCGCAGCGCCGCCAGGCCCAGGAAGCCCAGGATGAACCAGGGCACCAGCCGGTGCAGCGGCGGGCGCGCGCCGGCCGCCCCGTCGCCGCGCAGGCGGGGCGCGAGAAGGGAGAGCACCACCACCACCGGGCCCAGCATCAGCACCCGCACCAGCTTCACCAGCGTGCCGACCTGCACGCTCAGCGCCCCCATGGGCGCCGTCGCGGCCAACACCTGCGGCACGGCATAGACGGTCAGGCCCGCAAGCACGCCGTACTGGCCCATGCTCAATCCCAGCGCCGGCACCAGGAGCGGCAGCAGCAGCACGACGGCCACGCCCAGCACGGCGGTGAAGGCGATGGAGGCCGCGACGTCCTTGCCGCTCGCCCCCACCACCGGCGCCACGGCGGCGATGGCCGAGTTGCCGCAGATGGAATTGCCGCATGCCACCAGCACCGCCATGCGCGCCGGCAGCCCGAACAGGCGGCACAGCCCGTAGCTCGCGCCGATCGCGATTGCGACGACCACCGCGATGCCCACGAGCAGCCCCGGCCCGACCGCCAGCACGGTGGCCGCGCTCAGCGAGGCGCCGAGCAGCACCACCGCCACCTCCAGCAGCATCTTGGCGGAGAAGTCGATCCCGGGCTTCCAGCGCGGCCCGGGGGTCCAGGCGGTGCGGATCGCGGCGCCCAGCAGGATCGCCAGCACCAGCGCTTCCAGCCAGGCGCGGCCGAACAGCGCCGCCTCGATCCGGGCCAGCGCAACCGCCGCCAGGGTCACGCCGGCGCAGAGCAGGACGCCGGGCAGAAGGCGGGTCATCGCATGGCTCTACTTGGTGCCGAACAAACGGTCCCCGGCATCGCCGAGGCCGGGGCGGATATAGGCGTGCTCGTCCAGCGCCCGGTCCACGGCGCAGGTGAAGACCGGCACGTCCGGATGCGAGGCCGCCAGCACGGCGAGCCCCTCCGGCGCGGCCAGCAGGCAGGCGAAGCGCAGGTTGGTGCAGCCCGCCAGCCGCAGCCGCTCGATGGCGGCGGCGGCGGAATGGCCGGTGGCCAGCATGGGGTCCACCACGATCACCAGCCGCTCCGCCACGTCCTCGGGCAGCTTCAGGTAATACTCCACCGGGCGGTGCGACACGGGATCGCGATAGAGCCCGACATGCCCCACCCGCGCGGAGGGCACGAGGTCCAGCATCCCCGCCGCGATCCCGTCCCCGGCGCGGAGGATGGACACGATGCACAGCTTCTTGCCGGCGATGGCCGGCGCCATCATCGGCTCCAGCGGCGTGTCGATGGGCACGGTGCGGATCGGCAGGTCGCGCGTCAGCTCATAGGCCATCAGCAGGCTGACCTCGCGGGCCAGCGCCCGGAACTCCCCGGTGGAGGTTTCCCGCCGGCGCATGATGGTCAGCTTGTGCTGCACCAGCGGGTGGGACAGGACCGTCAGCCGGGGGTGGATCGCCTGGTCCATGGTATGCGCCGCTCCGCCTCTGCCGCCCGGCGCATGATGCGGAACCGGGCGGGGCTTGCCCATAGCGCGGCTTGGCGCCCCGGCGAAGGGGAGCCGGGTTCAGGCCTCCGCCAGCTCCACCGCCCGGCCGAGGTCCACCGACAGCAGGCGCGAAACGCCCCTCTCCTGCATGGTCACGCCGTAGAGGCGGTGCATCCGCGCCATGGTCAGGGGATGGTGGGTGACCACCAGGAAGCGCGTGCCGCCCTCCGCCATCGCTTCCAACAGGGCGCAGAGGCGTTCCACGTTGGCGTCGTCCAGCGGCGCGTCCACCTCGTCCAGCACGCAGACGGGGGCGGGCTGGCAGCGGAACACGGCGAAGATAAGGGAAAGCGCCGTCAACGCCTGCTCCCCGCCCGAGAGCAGCGACAGGGCCGAAAGCTTCTTGCCCGGCGGCTCCGCGTAGATCTCGAGCCCCGCTTCCAGCACGTCGTCCGAGCCGACCAGGGCCAGATGCGCCCGCCCGCCGCCGAACAGGCGGGAGAAGAGGGCGCGGAACTCGGTGTCCACCCGGTCGAACACCGCCCGCAGGCGCTCGCGCCCCTCGCGGTTCAGGTGGCCGATGGAGCCGCGCAGCTTGGCGATGGCGTGGCCGATCTCCTCGCGCTCCCGCTCCAGGTTCGCCAGGCGATCCTCCACCTCGGCCATCTCCACCTCGGCGCGGAGGTTGACCGGGCCCATCTCCTCGCGCTCGCGGGCCAGGCGCTCGGCCTTGCGGCGGGTGCGCTCCTCGGCGGCGTCCGAAAGGTCCTCGGGCGGCTCGGGCAGCTCGGCTTTGGGGCCCAGGCGCTCGATGATGCGGGTGGCGACCGCCCGGCCCTCGTCCTCGGCGCGGGCGGCGCCGCCGTCGGCGCGGGCCTGGGCCTCGCGCGCGGCGGCAAAGGCGGCATCGGCCAGGCGGCGGGCCTCGGCGGCGTCCCGCGCCTCCGCCTCGGCGGCGGCGAGCGCGGCGGCGGCCCCGGCATGGGCGGCCTCCACCTCGGCCAGCATCCGCGCGGCGCCGGCCAGGAGTGCGGCGGCCTGTTCGGGCTCGTCCGCCACGGCGGCGGCCTCGGAGGCGGCGGCGTCCCGCCGGGCGGCGAGGGCGATCAGGCGGGCGCTGGCATCGGCGCGGCGGGCGCCCCAGGAGGCTTCCTCGCCCTCCAGCGCCGCGCGGCGGGCGGCGAGGCGCTCCTGCTCGGCCTCCAGCGCCCGGCATTCGGCGCCGGCCTCGGCCTCCTCGCGGCGGGCCTCGGCCAGGGCGGCGCGGGCGGTCAGCGCCGCGGTGCGCGCGGCCTCGGGGTCGGGCAGGTCGGCGCCCGCGGCCTCCACGGCGGCGCGGGCGGCCTCGGCCTCGGCGCGCTGGTCGGCCAGGCGGGCGATCTGCGGCTCCAGCGCGGCCAGGCGGCCCTCGGCGGCGGCGGCGCGGGCGGCCAGGGCAGACTGGCCGCGGCGGGCCTGGTCCAGCCGGTTCTCGGCGTTGCGGCGGGCGGTGCGGGCGGCTTCCTCGGCGGCGGCGAGGCCGCGAAGCGCCGTCGCGGCGGCGTCCCGCGCGGCGCGGGCGGCGGCGGCATCGGGCACGGCGGCCTGGCTGGCGCGCGCGGTGTCCAGGGCGGCCTCGGCCTCGGCGCGCTCGGCGGCGGCCCGTTCCAGCGCGGGTGTCAGCGCGGCGAGGCGGCTGTCGGCCAGCGCCGCGCCCGCCGCGAGGCGGGAGGCCTCCTGCCGCGCCCGCGCCAGCCGCGCCTCGGCCTCGCGCCGCACGCCCCGCGCGGCGCCATCGGCGGCGGCGGCGGCGGCATCGGCGGCGCGGGCGGCCTCGGCCTCGGCGCGGGCGCGCACCAGGGCGGCGTCGGCGGCGTCGCGCGCCGCCTCCCGCGCGCGCAGGCGGTTGCGCTGGCGCAGGCGCTCGGCCCCCGCGCTGGGCGCGCCGGGATTGGCGCCCAGCCCGTCCCAGCGCCAGAAGCCGCCGCTGCGGGCAACCAGCGCCTGGCCGGGGGCGAGGCCGGCCTGCATGGCGGGGCCGCGCGCCTCGTCCTCCACCAGCCCGATCTGGGACAGGGCGCGGGCCAGTTCCGGCGGCGCCTGGACGATCTGGGCCAGGGGCGTCGCGCCCTCCGGCAGGGCCGGCAGGTCCGCGAGCGGCGGCAGGTTGCGCCAGTGGCGGGGCGCCTTCAGGTCGGCGGGGCAGTCCAGCGCCTCGCCGAAGGCAGCCCCCAGCGCGGCCTCCAGCCCAGGCGGCACGGAAACCTGATCGAGGATCGGCGCCGCGCTGCCGCCATCCCCGGCGCGCAGCAGGGCGGCGAGGCCCTGGGCCTCGGCGGCGGCGCGGGCGCGGGCGGCGCCGGCCTCGGATTCGGCGGCACGCGCGCGGGACAGCGCGGCGGCGGCGGCGGCGCGGGCGCCCTCGGCGTCGGAGAGCGCCTCGGCGGCGGCCTCGGCGGCGCGGGCGGCCTCCGCCTCCTCGCGGCGGGCGGCCTCCTGGCGCTCCGCGGGGATGCAGGCGTCCAGCGCCTGGGCGTGCTCGCGCGCCAGCCTTTCATGGCCTTCCGTGGCGCGGCGCGCGCGCTCGGCGGCGGCGCGGGCGGCGTCGCGCGCGGCGGTTTCGTCGGCCTCGGCGGCGGCGGCGGCGCGGCGGGCCTCGGCCTCGGCCAGGGCGGCGGTGGCGCGGGCGGCCTCGGCGCGCTCCAGGGCGGACCGCGCCGCGGCCAGGGCGGCATCGGCCGCCTCCACCTCGGCGCCCGCGCCCGACAGGGCCTCGGGCGAGACGTTCGCGGCCAGGGCCTTGGCGCGCTCCTCCTCCAGCCGCGCGAACTCGGCGGCGAGGCGGCGCGCCTCGGCCTCGGCACCGCGGCGGGCGTCCTGCAGGCGTTCGAAGGCCAGCGCGGCCTCGGAGGCGGCCTCGGCCGCGCGCTCGGCGGCGCCGTCGGCCTCGCGCGCCGCGTCCACGGCCAGGGCGAGGCGTTCGGCGGCCCCTTCCAGCCGGGCCGGCAGGGCGGCCAGCGCCCCGGCCAGGGCCTCGGCCTCCTCGGTCAGCCGGGCCTGCGCCACCTCGGCGTCGTGCACCACCGTGGCGGCATGGGCGTGGTCGGCCTCGATCTGGGCGAGGCGCCCGGTGGCGGCGTCCAGCGCGGCGCGGGCGCGGGCCTCGGCGGCGGCCAGGCCCTCGCCCTCCACCCGGCGGCGCTCCAGCGCGGTGCGGGCGGCGGCCTCGGCGGCGCGGGGACCGGGCAGGGCCATGTCGGCGGCGTGCGCCCGGCGCGTCGCGGCCTCGGCGGCGGCCTCGGCGGCGCGGGTGGCGGCGCGGGCGGCATCCAGCGCGTGGCGGGCAGACAGGAGCTGCCCTTCCGCGCGGGCGGCGAGCAGCGCCATCCACTCGGCCTCGGCGGCGCGGGTCAGGCCCGAAAGGTTGCGGTAGCGCGCCGCCTGCCGCGCCTGCTTGCGGAGCGATTCGCGCTGCGTCTCCAGCTGGGTCCGCAGGTCGTCGGCGCGGGTGAGGTTGGTTTCGGCCTGCCGCAGCTTGAGTTCGGCCTCGTGGCGGCGGGCGCGCAGGCCCGCGGTGCCGGCGGCCTCCTCCAGCACGCCGCGCCGTTCCTCGGGCTTGGCGCCGATCAGGGCGGAAACCCGCCCCTGGCTGACCATGCCCGAGGCCCGCGCGCCGGAACCGATGTCGGCGAACAGCGTGGCCACGTCCCGCCCGCGCGTTTCGCGCCCGTTGATGCGGTAGCCGGTGCCCGCGCCGCGCTCGATCCGGCGGGTGATCTCGAGCTCCGCCACCTCGGCGTTGGGCGGCGGGGCGAGGCCGGAGGCCTCCTCCAGGCTCAGCGTCACCTCGGCCTGGTTGCGGCCGGGGCGCGTGGAGGTGCCGGCGAAGATGACGTCGTCCATCTCGCCGCCGCGCATGGCCCGGGCGTTGGTCTCGCCCATGGCCCAGCGCAGCGCCTCGACCACGTTGGACTTGCCGCAGCCGTTGGGGCCGACGATGCCCGTCAGCCCCGGCAGCACCTCCACCGTGGTGGCCTCGGCGAAGGACTTGAAGCCGGCGATCCGCAGGCGGGACAGGGTGGCGGTGCGGGGCTGGCGGAAGCCCTCGGGCCCGTCCTCCGTGCCATCCTCCGGAACGCCGGGCGATGGGACGCGCCCCTCCTCCCCGGCTGGGGTGCCCAGGGCCTCGGCCCCGGCGAGCCCCGGCGCGCGGGAGGCGTCGCCGTCCATCAGGAGGCGGAAACCCCCGCCAGCTCCGCGAAGCGCTCGAAGCTCACGGCGCCGGGGGTGGGGCGGTTGTTGAAGACGAAGGTGGGGGTGGAGGAGACGTTGAACTCCTGCTGTCCCTTCATCCGGCCTTCCAGGATGCCGCGCTGCAGGGCCTGGTCGGCCAGGGCGGCGTCCACCTGGGCGCGGCTCATGCCGGCGAGCGCCGCGATCTTGGCGATCTCGGCGATGTTGTCGGCACCGCGGGCGAAGGCCCAGCGGTCCTGCGAGGCGAAGAGGGCGCTGATGAAGCCCTCGTAGCGCTCGGCCGGCAGGGCGCGGGCGACCACGGCGGCGGCCAGCGCGATCTGGTCCAGCGGGAAGTCGCGCCACACCAGGCGGACCTTGCCCGGCTCCACCAGGCGCGACTTCACCTGCGGCCAGGTGCGGTTGTGGAAGTCCGCGCAGTGGGAGCAGGTGAGGGAGAAATACTCGATCACCGCCGGCGCCTCGGCCTTGCCGGCCGAACGCTCGCCCAGGCGCGGGTCGGCCACCGGGGCCTGGGCCTGGGCAGCGCTGGGGGCGAGGGCGGGAACCAGCGCGGCCGCGGGGGCGGCGAGGAGGCTGCGGCGGGCGATGTGCATCGTCATGGAAATCCCATTCCGGTGGGCCACGATGGCTCGGAGCGTATCAGCGCTTCCGATAAACCCCGGCGGCCAATCTTGCCAGGGCGTCGCGCAGGGGAGCGTTGCCAACCGTGTCCAGGGCGCCACGAACGGTGTCCGGCAGGGGCTCGGCCGGGCGGGCGGGGGCGGGGCGCGCGCCGGCGGGGGCCTGCTGCACGAAGCGCAGCGCCTGGACCGTGACGGCGCCGAGCGCCGCGTTGATCCGCCCGATCAGCTGCGGCGCCAGGTGCTGCAACTCCATCGCCATGGGGCCGGAGCAGCCGATGGTCAGCGTGCCCGCCGAAAGCCGCCGCGGCACCGTGACCGCGGCGATGGCCGGGCCCACCACCCCCGGCCAGTCCGCCATCAGCATGGCCCCCGCCGGGCTGCGGCGCTTGAAGGCGGGGCGGGTGATGCGGGGCACGAGGGCGCCGAGGGGGCGCAGGCCCAGCTCCGGGCGCGGCGCCTCATAGGCCAGCGGCGCGGCGCCCGCGCGGGGCGCACCCGTTCCCGCCGCGCGGGGCGCCCCGGTTCCCACCGCGCGGGGCGCGCGAGAGCGCGGGGGGCTTGCCTCCGCGCCCCCGCCGCCCTCCCCTGGTCCTGCCTTGCCCGACGCCATGCCCGATCCCCCCTCCGCCATCCCGCTGCTGGCCTGGTACGACCGCCACCGCCGCACGCTGCCCTGGCGCGGAAGCGGCGGAGGGGATCCATACCGCATCTGGCTGTCGGAGGTGATGCTTCAGCAGACCACCGTCGCCGCGGTCGGCCCGCGCTACGGCCGATTCCTGGCCCGCTTTCCCGATGTGGCGGCCCTGGCGGCGGCGCCCTGGGAGGATGTGGCGGCCGAATGGGCGGGGCTGGGCTACTACGCCCGCGCCCGCAACCTGCACGCGGCCGCCCGGGCCGTGGCGGCACGCGGCGGCTTTCCGGACACCGAGGCCGGGCTGCGGGAGCTGCCGGGCATCGGCGCCTATACCGCCGCCGCCGTGGCCGCCATCGCCTTCAACCGCCCCACCGTGCCCGTGGACGGCAACGTGGAGCGCGTGGTGGCCCGCCTGCTGAGCATCCGCACGCCCCTGCCCGCCGCCCGGCGCATCATCGCCCCCGCCGCCGCCCGCTTCATGGAGCAGGAGGCGCCGCGCGCCCGGCCCGGGGACTTCGTGCAGGCGCTGTTCGACCTCGGCGCCACCATCTGCACCCCGCGCCGGCCGGCCTGCGCCCTGTGTCCCTGGCGGGGGGACTGCGCGGCGCAGCGGGAGGGCATCCAGGAGACGCTGCCCGCGAAATCGCCCAAGGCGGCGCGCAAGCGGCGCCACGGCCTGCACTTCCTGGCGCGCGACCCCGCCGGGCGGCTTCTGCTGCGCCACCGGCCGCCGGAGGGGCTGCTGGGTGGCATGCTGGAAATCCCCGGCGCCCCCTGGCGGGAGGACACCTGGACCCTGGAGGAGGCGCTTCCCCATGCCCCCCTGCCCGGGCTGCCCTGGGCGTTGCGGGCGGGCATCGCCCATCATGGCTTCACCCACATGGACCTGGAGATGCGCCTGGCCGAAGCGGCCGCCCCCGCCGCACCGGCGCCGGAGGGCATGGCCTGGATGGAGCCCGCTTCCGCCCAGGCCGCGCTGCCCACCGCCATGCGGCGCCTGTTCTCCCTGTCGGAGGCCCCGCTTGCCGAGGGCGCGGGCGCCGTGGCAAGCGGAGGAACCGGGGCGCGAGGCGCCCGCAGGAAGGGGATTTCAGGATGACCGCCATTCAGGGCCTGGCCGCGCGCCCGGCGCTTCGCTTCTGGTCGATGGCGCTGCTGGGCTCGGCGGTGCTGGCGGCCTCGGCGCAGGTGAGCCTGCCGATGTGGCCGGTTCCCGCCACCCTTCAGACGCTGGCGGTGCTGCTGCTCGGCGCGCTCGGCGGCTCGCGCCTGGGTGCGGCGGCCGTGCTTCTCTACATCGCCGAGGGCGCGATGGGCCTGCCGGTCTTCGCCGCCGGCGCCGCCGGGCCCGCAGCCCTGATGGGGCCGACCGCGGGCTTCCTGCTCGGCTTCGTGGCCTCCGCGGCCATCGCGGGCCAGGCCGGGCAGGGCGCGCTGCGCCAGGCGCTGGTGCTGGCGGCGGCCCATCTGGCGGTCTTCGTGCCGGGGGTGCTCTGGCTGGCCGGCTTCGTGGGGATGGAGCGGGCCGTGATGGTCGGCTTCGTGCTGTTCGTGCCGGGCACGCTGGTGAAGACCGCGCTGGCCTTCGCCGCGCTGCGGGCGCTGCGCCGGGGCTGACGGGCCTCTCCATGGGGAGGTGACGGACCGCCCGCCCTGGGGATGCCGGGGCGGGCGGTTCGCGTTTCAGCCCAGCACCGCCGCATCCACCCCCAGCCGCGCGGCGTGCCCGCGCAGCGAATCGGCCAGGGCCGCGGGCACGGCCACGCCCTTCTCCTCCGCCTCCGCGATCAGGCGGGCCGCCCGCTCCCCGGGCAGGCGCACCGGGGCGGCAGGGTCGATCGGCGGGTTGGCGTGGACCTGCTCCGCCAGGAAATCCATCTGTGCGAGGAAGGCCTCCCGCCCGGCGAAGGCCTCGGGGTCCAGAAGCTGGAGGAAGACGTTGGCGCCCCAGCGGGTCGGTGCCTCCCGCCTTCCGTGCCCGGCCAGTCCGCCGGTCAGCGCCTCCACCATCAGGGCCAGGCCGAAGCCCTTGTGCCCCGCTTCCTCGCCGCCCAGCAGCATCAGGCTGCCGCGCCGCTCCGCGCGCTCGGCGACGAGCGGGTCGCGGGTGGGGCGGCCCTCGTGGTCCAGCAGCCAGGGGTGGTCGAACAGGGCGCCGGCCGCCGCCTTTTCCCGCGTCATGGAAACGGTCGTGATGGAGGCGGAGATGTCGACCAGCACCGGCGCCTCGCTGGCCGGAAAGCCGATGGCGAAGGGGTTGGGGCTGAACAGCGGCGCCTTGCCGCCGAAGGGCGCGACGATCTTCGTGTGGGGGCCGGAGGAGGCGAGGATCGCGAGATACCCCCGGTCCGTCGCCTGCTTCGCCAGGGTCGCCAGGCTGCCGATGTGGTGGCTGCGCCGGATGGCGAAGGTGACGGTGCCGTGTTGCGGCAGGCGCTCGAAGCCGAGGTGCAGCGCGCGCTCCATCAGCCAGAGGCCGGGGCGGTAGCCGCCGTCCCAGACGATCGTCCCCCCGGTGTCGCGCAGGGTTTCCGGCTCGCCCGCACCCTCCATCAGCCCGCGCTCCACCTGGTCCAGATAGGCGCCGGCCTGGACGAGGCCGTGGGTGCGGCGGCCCATCATGTCCGTCAGCACCAGCAGCCGCCCCATGGCTTCCGCCTTGCCGGCATCGAGCCCCGCCGCGGCGAAAAGGGCGGCGGCGAAGCGCGCCAGGGCCTGGCCTGGGCGCCGGATGGCGGTCTCGCTCATGGGCGGGTTCCTGGGTTCGGCCCCGAAGGCCAGGCTCGGAGGCCGGGCTCGGGGTCGGATGGGGGCGAGGGAGGCGGCGCTAATCCAGCCGCACGTTGTTGGCCTGGATCAGCTGGGTGTAGGTCTCGGTTTCCTTGTCCAGCCAGGCGCGGAAGGGGTCCGGGCCCTCTGTGCGCGGCTCGCCGCCGAGGTCCTTCAGCCGGGCGGCCACCGCGGGCTGCGCGAGTGCCGCCGCCAGTTCCTTGTGCAGCCGGTCCAGAAGCGGGCGGGGCGTGCTGCCCTGGGCCATCACGCCCTGCCAGGTGCCGGCATCGACGGCGGGCCAGTTCAGCTCGCGGAAGGTCGGCACGTCCGGCAGCGTGGCCAGGCGGTGCGTTCCGGTGACGCCGACCGCGCGCATCTGGTTGCTGGTGGCATAGGCCTGGGCCTGGGTGGCGCCGGCGATGGTCAGGTCGGCCTCCCCCGAGACCACGGCGGTCAGTGCCGGGGCGCCGCCGCGATAGGGCACGTGCGTCATCTCCCGCCCGAAGAACTCGGCGAGCTGGATGAGGGTGAGGTGCGACGAGGTGCCCACCCCGGAATTGCCGGCGTTCAGCGGCTGGGGCGCGGATTTCGCGAAGGCCGCCAGCCCCGCCGCGTCGCGCACCGGCAGCTTGTTGGCAACCCCCAGGATGTAGGGCGCGTAGATCAGCATCGTGACCGGCGCGAGATCCTTCCTGTTGTCGAAGGGCAGGCGGGGAAAGAGCGCCGGGTTGGTGGCGATGGTCGTCACGTCCATCAGCAGCAGCGTGTGGCCGTCGGGCGGGCTCTTGGCCACCACGTCGGCGCCGATGTTGCCGCCGGCGCCCGCGCGGTTCTCCACCACCACGTTCTGGCCGAGGGTGCGGGTCAGCTCCGGCGCGATCAGGCGGGCCAGGATGTCGCTGGTGCCGCCCGGCGCGTTCGGCACGATCAGGCGGATGGTGTGGTCGAAGCCCTGGGCGCGCAGTGCGGGGGCCGCGAGGGGCAGCACCGCGGCGGCGAGCCCCCCTTGCACGAGGTGACGGCGGTTCATGTTGGTGTCCTCCGATTCGTTCTTGCCGGTCCCGCCCCTCGGGGCGATGCCCGGGCGAGAGTGGGGCCGGATCGGAAGGAAGGCAAAGGAACCCGGGATCAGCTCCCCGGCGCAAGCTCCGCGCGCAGCTCGTCGATCACGCGCAGCGTCCCGTCGCGGCGCTCGATGTGCCAGAAGGTCCAGCCGTTGCAGGAAGGCGCCTCCTGCACGGCGGCGCCGACCTGGTGGATGCTGCCGGCCACCCGCCCGCAGCGGAGCGTGGCGTCCACGCCGACTTCCGCCTGCCAGCGGCGGTGGCGGTCCCACAGCTTGGTGCCCGGCGGCACCAGACCGCGCTCCACCAGCGCGCCGAAGGGAATGCGCGGCTGCTCGCGCTTGGCCGGCAGGGCCAGCGCCACGCTTTCCGACAGCGGCTCGATCGTCGCCAGCCGCGCCTCGGCGGCATCGGCGTAGCCGGGGTCGCGCTCCAGCCCGATGAAGCGCCGCCCCAGGCGCTTGGCCACGGCGGCGGTGGTGCCGGTGCCGAGGAAGGGATCGAGCACCACCTCCCCCGGCGCGGTGCAGGCGAGGATCACGCGGTGCAGCAGCGCCTCGGGCTTCTGCGTCGGGTGCAGCTTGGTGCCGTCCGGCCCGCGCAGGCGCTCGTTGCCGGTGCAGAGCGGGATGAGCCAGTCGCTCCGCATCTGCTTGTCGTCGTTCATCGACTTCATGGCGGCGTAGTTGAAGCGGTAGCGGCTTTCCTCGCCGCGCGCGGCCCAGATCAGCGTCTCATGCGCGTTGGTGAAGCGGCGGCCGCGGAAGTTCGGCATGGGGTTGGATTTACGCCACACCACGTCGTTCAGGATCCAGAAGCCGAGGTCCTGCAGGGCGACGCCCAGGCGGAAGACGTTGTGGTAGGAGCCCATCACCCAGATCGTGCCGTCGCGCCGCAGCACGCGGCGGCACTCGGTGAGCCATTCGCGGGTGAAGCGGTCATAGGTGGCCAGGTCGTCGAAGCGGTCCCAGGCGTCGTCCACGCCGTCCACCAGGCTGTCGTCGGGCCGCCGGAGCTCGGTCTTGAGCTGGAGGTTGTAGGGAGGGTCCGCGAAGATCGCGTGCACCGAGGCGGGTGGCAGGCGCTTCAGGCTCTCGATGCAGTCTCCGCGCAGCACGCTGTCCAGCGGCAGGTCCAGCCCTGTTCCCACGCGCGCCACATCCCCCAACCCATCGCCCGATTTGTTGCCGTCCGCGGTGCCACGCCCCCGCGTCGCGCCGGGCCCAGCCCCGCCGCCAACATGCCCACGCCCGACTCGCCGCGTCAAGAAAGTGCCGGAACGGCTTGATCGGCTGCCCGATGCAACGCACGGCCCACAGCCCTGTCCACAAGCTTATCCACCGGCGCGAATCCGCGCCGGTGGTGCGGGCAGGGACCGAGCCGCGCCAGCGCTTCCCGGTGGCTCGGGGTGGGGTAGCCGGCATGGCCGGCGAAGCCGTAGCCGGGCCAGCGGGCGCCGAGCCGCGCCATGGCCCGGTCGCGCACCACCTTGGCCATGATCGAGGCCGCGGCGATGGAGAGCGACAGTCCATCCCCGCCCACCACGCAGCGCACGTCGCAGGGCAGCGGCGGCGGGGCGTTGCCATCGACCAGCGCCAGGATGGGAAGCAGCGGCAGGCGGGCCACGGCACGCGCCATGGCCAGGTGGGTGGCGCGCAGGATGTTCAGCCGGCCGATCTCCCCCGCGCTGGCCGCGCCGAGGCCGATCAGGACCTGGCCGGCGGCCCGCGCCTCCAGCAGCGCGCGGTGGGCGGCCTCGCGCCGCGCCGCATCCAGCCGCTTGCTGTCGTCCAGCAGGGCGGCCAGGGCGGCCGGCGGGGGGCCGAGGAAGATCACGGCGCCCGCCAGCACGGGGCCGGCCAGCGGGCCGCGCCCGGCCTCGTCCACCCCCGCCACCGGGCCTGCCTCCGCCGATTCGAGGGAAAAGTCCGGCCGGGCCGCCGCGCGCCGCGCCATGGCTAGAGCAGCAGCCCCCCGTCCACCGTCAGGGTCTGGCCCGTGATCATGGCCCCGGCGCAGCCCAGGAAGAGGATGGCCTCGGCGATGTCCTCGGGCGTGCAGCGGCGGCCCATGGGGGCATTCTCGATGGACTGGGCGCGCTGCGCCTCCGTCCACTCGATCTGCCAGGGGCTGTCCACGGCGCCCGGGGCCACGGCGTTCACCCGGATCTCCGGCCCGAGGCCGCGCGCCAGGTGCCGGGTCAGCGCGATCACCCCGGCCTTGGTCGCGGCATAGGCCATGGAGGAGCCCCGCCCCGAGAGCCCCGCCACGGAAGCGAGGCTCACCACCGCCCCGCGCGCTTCCCGCAGCGCCGGCACGGCGGCGCGCGTCACCCGGAACAGGCCGACGAGGTTGGTGTCCAGCACGGTGTCCCAGAGCGCGTCGGTGATCTCGTCCAGCGCGTGGCCGGGGATGGTGCGGGACACGCCGGGGGTTCCGGCGTTGTTCACCAGGAGGTCCAGCCGGCCCAGCGCCGCGATCGCGGCCTCCACCATCGCGGCCTCCTCCCCGCCGCCGATGGCGCCGGGGGCCTCGACCACCGTGGCGCCGGTGGCGCGCAGGGCAGCGGCGGCCTCCGGCCCGCGCGGGTCGTCCGGCAGGAAGTTCAGGGCCACCGCGCAGCCATCGGCGGCCAGCGCGCGGGCGGTGGCGAGGCCGATGCCGGAGGCGGCGCCGGTCACCAGGGCGGCGCGTCCGGCGAGGTCATAGCGGGGCATGGCGCTTCCTTCTTGGGCGCGCAGAATCCACCGGGACGGCGCCCGAGGGAAGCCCGAACCTCAGAGGCCCCGCACCACGAACTCGTCCCCCGGCCCCAGCAGCGCCCCCGCCCCGGCCCGAAGGGTGGCCGCCGCCGCCGCGTCCCCGCGCAGCACGGCATCGAGGAAGGTGACGGACAGCGCCGCGGCGCGGGCGTGGAAGGTGGCCTCGGCGTAGCGCCCGCCCGCATCCTGCTCGTCCGCGAAGGAGGCATGGGCGGCGCCCTGCAGCACGGCCAGGGCGCCGGGGTTGGCCGAGCCCTCGAAGGGCGCGCGGCGGGCGGGCGCGCGGACGCCCTCGATGAAGCCGTGGTCCTCCGTGCCCGTGACGTGCAGCAGGGGCGCCGCGATCCCGGCATAGGCCAGCCGGGGCGGCAGCCCGCGCGCGGGGATGGGGGACAGCGCCACCCCGGCCCTGAGGCGCGCATCGGGCAGGCCGAGGCCGCGGTCGCCGCCCGGCAGGCGTTCCCCCAGCATGTGCTGCACGGTCCAGGCGCCGTAGGAATGACCGGCGATGGCCAGGCGCGCCGGGTCGGCGGCGGGGGGGAGGTTGGAGAGCGCGAACTTCACGTCCAGCAGCCGGTCCAGCGCCGCCTGCACGTCCAGCGCCCCGGCGGCCAGGCCCACCAGCCGGTCGGCGGCCGCGCCGCGCCAGAGGCTGTCGTCCGAGCCGATGTGCTGGAGGTGGATGGCGACGAAGCCGCCCTCCGCCAGCGCCCGGCCGAGATAGCCCAGCCCTTCGCGCGAGCCGCCGAGGCCGTGCGAGACGATCACGGCCGGTGCGGGCCCGCCGCCCGCTGGCGTGCGGATCAGCACGGGGATGTCGCGCGCGCGGGACCCGTCGCGCCAGGTGGTGCGGGATTCGGTGATGCGGGCCTCCGTCGGCCTTGGGTTGGCCTGGGGGGCTGCCGCGCAGCCGGGTGCGGCCAGGAACGCGGGCGCGGCCAGCAGCGCCCGGCGGCTCAGAACGGCCCCATGCTTCAAAGGGGGATGTCGTAGGTCCGCCAGGGCGTCAGCTTCGCGACCCGGTCGTAGGTCGCGCGGGCGCGGTGGTTGTCCTCGGCGGTGATCCAACGGATGACGCTCCAGCCGCGGCGGCGGCCTTCCTCGGCGATGGCGGCGATCAGCGCGTCCGCCACGCGCTTCCCGCGCATCTGGGGATCAACGAAGAGGTCGTCCAGGTAGCCGCCCGTCGTGGCCGAGAGCGGCCGCGCGAAGGGGCGGAAATGCGCGAGGCCGATGGCCCGTCCCGCCTCGTCCTCGGCCACCAGGCCGCGCGATTCATGCGCGGGGTCGTGCAGCCAGGACCAGACGCGGTCGCGCATCTCCGGGGTCTGGGCCACGCCGTAGAACTCGGCATAGCCGGCGTAGAGGCGGTCCCAGTCGGCGCGGTGGCGGGGCTCCAGGGGAACAACGTTCATGGGGCGTCCTTCAGCCTCAGGTCGATCCGCCCGGCGGCGGCGAGCGCCAGCAGCACGGAGGCGGTGTGCATGGACTGGGCGATCAGCCCGTCCCCGAGCCCGGCCAGCACGCGGGCGAGCGGCCAGAGCTCCACCGTGATGTCCTCCCCCGCCTCATGGGCGGTGGGATGGGTGGCGGCGGCGCCCAGGGCCAGAACGGTGTGGGCGCGGTTGCGGTGGGTCGCCGTGTTGGGGCTCAGCGCGCCGAGATGGCGGAAGGCGGGCGCGGTGTGGCCGGTTTCCTCCCGCAGCTCCCGCGCGGCGGCGGCGGCGGGGTCGGCGTCGGCCGGGTCGATGGCGCCGGCCGGCAGCTCCAGCGTGCGGGCCTGGGCGCCGTGGCGGTACTGGCGCACCAGCACCAGCTCATCCGCGGGCGTGATCGCCACCACATGCACCCAGTCCGGATAGGACAGGGTGTAGAAGGGGTCGAGCACGTTGCCGCGCCCGTCCCGCACGGCATCCGCGGTCACGTCGATCCAGCGATCCCGCAGCGCCGTGCGGGTGGACAGCACCTCCCAGCCGCTCACTCCGCCGCCGCCTTGGGGCTTTCCGCATAGGCCTCCAGCGGCGCGCAGGTGCAGGCGAGGTTGCGGTCGCCGTAGACGTTGTCCACGCGCTTCACCGGCGGCCAGTACTTGCTTTCCGCGATCCAGGGCAGCGGGAAGGCGGCCTCCTGGCGGGAATAGGGATGCGTCCAGTTCTCCGCCGTCACCTCGGCGGCGGTGTGGGGGGCGTTCTTGAGGGGGTTGTCGGCCCGGTCGGCCCGGCCCTGCTCCACGGCGCGGATTTCCGCGCGGATGCTGATCATGGCGTCGCAGAAGCGGTCCAGCTCCTCCTGCGGCTCGCTTTCGGTGGGCTCCACCATCAGCGTGCCCGCCACCGGCCAGGACATGGTCGGCGCGTGGAAGCCGTAGTCCTGCAGCCGCTTGGCGATGTCCTCCACCAGCACGCCGCCCCCCTGCTGGAAGCCGCGGCAGTCGAGGATGCATTCGTGCGCCACCATGCCCTCCTTGCCGCGGTAGAGCACGGGGTAGTGCTCCTCCAGGCGCCGGGCCACGTAGTTGGCGTTCAGGATCGCGACCTCCGTGGCCCGCGTCAGCCCCGCGGCCCCCATCATGCGGATATAGGCATAGGAGATCGGCAGGATGCTGGCGCTGCCGAAGGGGGCGGCGGAGACGGGGCCGAAGCCCGTCGCCGGCCCGGCCTCGGCCAGCATGGGGTGGTTCGGCAGGTGCGGCGCGAGATGCGCCGCGACGCCGATGGGGCCGACGCCGGGGCCCCCGCCGCCATGCGGGATGCAGAAGGTCTTGTGCAGGTTGAGGTGGCACACGTCCGCGCCGATCGCGGCCGGGCTGGTCAGGCCGAGCTGCGCGTTCATGTTGGCGCCGTCCATGTAGACCTGCCCGCCCGCCGCGTGCACGGCGTCGCAGATGGCGCGGATGCCCTCCTCGAAGACGCCGTGGGTGGAGGGATAGGTGACCATCAGCGCCGCCAGCTTCTCCGCGTGCTGGCCGATCTTGGCATGGAGGTCGCCGAGATCGACGTTGCCGTCGCGGTCGCATCCCACCACCACCACGCGCATGCCCGCCATCACGGCCGAGGCCGGGTTGGTGCCGTGCGCGGAGGAGGGGATGAGGCAGATGTCGCGATGCCCCTGCCCGCTCGCCCGGTGGAAGGCGCGGATCGCCAGCAGCCCCGCGAACTCGCCCTGGCTGCCCGCATTGGGCTGCAGCGACACCGCGGCGAAGCCCGTGCAGGCGCAGAGCCAGGATTCCAGCCGCCGGATCATCTCGATGTAGCCGCGCGCCTGCTCGGCCGGCGCGAAGGGATGGATCTCGGAGAAGCCCGGCAGGGTCACCGGGATCATCTCCGCCGTCGCGTTCAGCTTCATGGTGCAGGAGCCCAGCGGGATCATGCTGCGGTTCAGCGCGACGTCGCGGTCCTCCAGCCGCTTGAGGTAGCGCAGCATCGCGTGCTCGGAGCGGTGCGCGCGGAACACGGCGGCGGTGAGGAAGGGCGAGCGCCGCTCCAGCGCCCGGGGCAGCCGCCCGGGGGCCGCGAGTTCCGCCAGCCCGACGCGCCCGTGCCCGCCCGCGTCGCAGAGCACGGCATCCAGCGCCACCAAGTCCTGGCGCGTCACCGTCTCGTCGAGCGCGATGGCGACGCAGCCGGCATCCACGCGGCGCAGGTTGAAGCCGGCCTTCAGGGCGGCGGCCATCAGCGCGTCGGCCTTGTCCCCGGCCTCCACCGCCACCGTGTCGAAGAAACAGGCGTGGCGCAGGGCGAAGCCGGCGCGCGCCGCGGCATCGGCCAGCAGCGTCGCCATCAGGTGCGTGCGGCGCGCGATGCGCACCAGGCCTTCCGGCCCGTGCCACACGGCGTACATGCCGGCCATCACGGCCAGCAGCACCTGCGCCGTGCAGATGTTGCTCGTCGCCTTCTCGCGGCGGATGTGCTGCTCGCGCGTTTGCAGCGCCAGCCGCATGGCCGGCCGCCCCGCGGCATCCACCGAGACGCCGACCAGGCGGCCCGGCATCAGGCGCTTCAGCCCGTCCTTCACCGCCATGAAGGCCGCGTGCGGGCCGCCATAGCCCACCGGCACGCCGAATCGCTGGGTGCTGCCCACCACCACGTCCGCGCCCATCTCGCCGGGCGGCGTCAGCAGGGTCAGCGCCAGGATGTCGGCGGCCACGATGGCCAGAGCCCCCGCGGCCTGGGCGGCCGCGATGCGCGGCGCGATGTCGCGCACCTCCCCGGTGGTGCCGGGATAGGAGAGCACGACGGCGAAGGGCTTCAGTGCGGCATAGGCGCCCGGGGCGTCCGTGACCTCGATGGCGATGCCAAGCGGCTCCGCCCGCGTGCGCAGCACCGCCAGCGTCTGCGGGTGCAGGTCCGGCGCCGCGACCAGGGTGGCGGACTTGCCCTTGTGCGCCGCCAGCGCCAACGCCATCGCCTCGGCCACCGCCGTCGCCTCGTCCAGCAGGGAGGCATTGGCCACCGGCAGGCCCGCGAGGTCGCAGATCATCGTCTGGAAGTTCAGCAGCGCTTCCAGCCGCCCCTGGGCGAGTTCCGCCTGATAGGGGGTATAGGCCGTGTACCAGCCCGGGTTCTCCAGCACGTTGCGCAGGATCACCGGCGGCGTGTGCGTGCCGTGGTAGCCGCAGCCGATCAGCGACTTCACGCGCAGGTTCCGCTCGGCCAGGGCGCGAAGCTCCGCGATGGCGGCCGCCTCCCCCACCGGGGGCGGCAGCGCGTCCAGGTGGCTGTCGCGGATGGCGGGGGGCACGGTGCGGGCGGCCAGCGCCTCCAGGCTTTCCGCGCCCGGCGCGCGCAGCATGGCCGCGACCTGCGCCGGGGAGGGCCCGATGTGCCGGGCGGCGAAGGCGGCGCCGTCCTCCAGCGCCGCGAGATCGTCGAGCGCGCTCAAGCCCCGGCCTCCGCGTGCTTGGCGTAGGCGTCGGCGTCCATCAGCTTGTCCGCGTCCGCGGCGTCGCGCGGGGTGATCGTGAAGAACCAGCCCTCCCCCATGGGGTCGCGGTTCACCATAGCGGGGTCGTCCACCAGGGCGGCGTTCACCGCGGCGACCGTGCCGGCGATGGGGGCGTAGATGTCGGAGGCCGCCTTCACGCTCTCCACCACGGCCACGGCCTCGCCGGCCTCCACCTCGCGGCCGGGCTCGGGCAGTTCCACGAAGACCACGTCGCCCAGCGCGTCCTGCGCGTGGGTGGAGATGCCGACCACGGCGACGTCGCCGTCCAGGCGGACCCATTCATGGCTTTCGGCGAAGCGGGTCTGGCTCATGATGCGGCTCCTGCAAGGCGCTTGTAGCGGTGGGGAACGAAGGGGGTGGGCGCGACGCGGGCCGGGATGGCCCGCCCGCGCACCATCAGTTCAAGCGCCGTGCCATCCGCGGCCTGGGGACGCGTGACGTAGCCCATGGCGACCGGGGCGTTCAGGGAGGGCCCGAAGCCGCCGCTGGTCACCTCGCCGATGGTGACGCCGCCGAAGGCGACGGGCGTGTGCGCGCGGGCGGGCTGGCGCCCCTCGGGCAGGATGCCGACCCGCAGGCGCTTGGTGCCGTGGTCCAGCTCCTCCCGCACGCGCTCCGCCCCAGGAAAGTCCCAGAGCAGGCGCCGGCGCTTGCCGATGCTGAAGGTGAGGGCGGCCTCCACCGGGGAGGTCGTCTCGTCGATGTCCTGGCCATAGAGGGGCAGCCCGGCCTCCAGCCGCAGGCTGTCCCGCGCGCCGAGCCCCGCCGGGGTGGCGCCGGCCGCGAGCAGGGCGCGGGCCACGGCCTCGGCGCCCTCGGCGGGCACGCCGATCTCGAAGCCGTCCTCCCCGGTGTAGCCGGAGCGGGTGATCAGGGCGGGGATGCCGGCGACCGGGGTTTCCAGCACGCCCATGAAGGACATGGCGGCGATCCCCCCGGCCAGGCCCGCGAGGATTGCCTCCGCCCGCGGCCCCTGGAGGGCCAGCAGGGCACGATCGGGCCGCGGCACCAGCCGGACGCCGGCCGGCAGCCTCGCGCCTATGGCCGCCAGGTCCACCGCCTTGCGGGATGCGTTCAGCACCAGGAACAGCCGGTCGCCGAGGTTGGCGGCCATGAAGTCGTCGATGATGCCGCCCGATTCGCTCGTCAGCAGGGCGTAGCGCTGACGGCCGGGGCGAAGGGCGCCGATCTCGGCCGGGGTGCTGCGCTCCAGCGCCTCGGCGGCGCCCTCTCCCCGCAGCTCCGCCTGCCCCATATGGGACACGTCGAACAGCGCGGCGCCGGCGCGGCAGGCAAGGTGCTCGGCCATGATGCCCGCCGGGTATTGGACGGGCATGGCATAGCCGGCGAAGCCCACCATGCGCCCGCCCAATTCGCGGTGCAGGGCGGCCAGCGGCGTTTCAAGCAGTGTTTCCGTATCGGCCACGCATCCCCCAGAGCCGCGGTTGCGGCCGGTTCAGATCGTGACCCCCCTCTGTCCCGGAACCTGAGAGATTCGGGCGGGACAAGGTCCCGGAACCCTTACTCCGTCGGTGCCATGGCCCTTGCGGACCATGGGCTTTCCAGAGGCCCCTTCCCCACGCGGTCCTCGGTACCTGAGCGTTTCCGGGGGCCGGTTGCGCCTTCGGCGAGGGATGGCCGAAGCCGCTCCCCTACTCTCCCGCGCGGGATCAGCGGGTGCACCAGTGGTGCCCGAATGCGGGCCCCGATGCAACCTGGGTCGCGTGCCCTCGGGTGTCGCCCCTATCGAACCCCGCGGCGCCGGTTGGCCGCAAGCTGTTCCGGGGTGAGCTGAAATCCGATCAGCACCACCTTTTCCGCCGCCCGGCGCACGTCCCCGGGAAGGCGCACCACCATTTCCTCGCCCTGGGCGGATGTGCGGCGCTCCCCCCGGTCGAAGGAGATACGCACCGCGTCGGTGCCGCGGTTCAGCACGCGATCCTCGCCTTCCTCCGTCACGCCGATGACATAGGGCAGGTCGGCCGTGGTGCCGGTGGAGGCCGGGCCGCGCTCGGCGGCCACCTGCACGCGCAGCGTCACATCCAGCCCGGCGTCGCGCGGCGCGTAGTCGCAGCGCGCCTGGAAGCCCGTCAGGCGGGCGTCCACCTCCATGGCCGCGAGGTCCGGGCGGGCGCCCTCGCGGTATCGGGTGAGGTCGACCGCCTCGGCCAGCAGGGCGACACGGGGGCAGGGCGCCTGGGGCCGCTGGGTGAGGATGTTGCTCCGGCTGCCCCCGCAGCCCGCGAGAAGGGGCAAGGCGAGAAGCGCCAGGAGGGCGGCCGGGGGGCGGGCGGATCGGATCAAGCGGGGCACTCCTCGCCCAGGCAAACGGGAACCCGCCGCCATCCGGGCGGGACAGCGGCAGCGGGCCTGCGGGGCCGGACACGCAGGGCCCGGCCCCGCACAGCACAGCCCCGCGCGTTCAGCCCTGGGCGGCGGGGCCGGCGGCGGCTAGATAGAAAGCCGCCCACGGTCCGGCCGGGGGCTGTTCGCGCCGGCGCCGAAGGACCAAGTCGCACGCCATGGACCAGACCGCAAACTCCCTCTCCGGGGTTTCCTCCTCCCCCGGCAAGCCCGCCCTGACCGTGCTGCTGGCCGGCCCCCGCGGCTTCTGCGCGGGGGTGGACCGCGCCATCAAGATCGTGGAGCTGGCGATCGAGCGCTACGGCACCCCCGTCTATGTGCGCCACGAGATCGTCCACAACCGCTTCGTGGTGGAGGGCCTGCAGGCCAAGGGCGCCGTTTTCGTGGAGGAGCTGGACGAGATCCCCGACGACGGACAGCCCGTGATCTTCTCCGCCCACGGCGTGCCGCGCTCCGTGCCCGCCGCGGCGGACGCGCGCCAGATGCTCTACCTCGACGCCACCTGCCCCCTGGTGAGCAAGGTCCATCGCGAGGCCGAGCGGCACCACGCCAATGGCAGCCACATCCTGCTGATCGGCCATGCCGGCCACCCGGAGGTCGTCGGCACCATGGGCCAGTTGCCGCCGGGCGCGGTGACCCTGGTGGAGGACTCCGAGCAGGCCGCGACGGTGCAGCCGCCGCCGGGTCCCCTGGCCTATGCCACCCAGACCACCCTGTCCGTGGACGACACCGCCGAGGTGCTGGACGTGCTCCGCGCCCGCTTCCCGGACCTGTCCGCCCCGGTGAAGGAGGACATCTGCTACGCCACCACCAACCGCCAGGCGGCGGTGAAGGCGATCGCGGAGCGCTGCGAGCTGATCGTGGTGGTGGGCGCCGCCAATTCCTCTAACTCGGTCCGCCTGCGCGAGGTGGCCGAACGCGCCGGCTGCCCGCGGGCCGTTCTGGTGCCGCGCGGGCGCGACTTCGACCCGGCGCTGGCCGACGGGCTCTCCACCATCGGCATTTCCGCCGGCGCCAGCGCCCCCGAGGTGCTGGTGGAGGAGGTGGTGGCCCGCCTGCGGGAGCGGTTCGACGTGCGGATCGAGGACGTGACGGTGGCGGAGGAGAAGATCATCTTCAACCTCCCCCGCCCCCTGCGCACCCCCCGCGTGGCCGTCGCCGGGTAGAAGCCGGGGCCGCTTGCCGGCCGGCCCGGGCTGGGGCATGCACCGACCCCGCGCAGGGGGTGCGCCCCAGGGAGTCCGATGGCCGTCTACACCGAGGTATCCGACGAGGCGCTGCGCGCCTTCCTGGCCGGCTACGACCTGGGGGAACTGATCGCCTTCCGCGGCATCGCGGAGGGGGTGGAAAACAGCAACTACGCCCTGAAGACCACCGGCGGCGACTTCATCCTGACCTTGTACGAGCGGCGGGTGGATCCGGCGGAGCTGCCCTGGTTCCTTGGCCTGATGCGCCATCTGGCCGCCCGGGGCCTGGCCTGCCCCCAGCCCGTGGCCGGGCACGACGGCGAGGCGCTGCGCGCGCTGGCCGGCCGCCCCGCCGCCATCTGCACCTTCCTGCCGGGCGTCTGGCCGCGCCGCCCCGCCGTTGCCCATTGCGGCCCGCTCGGCGGCGCGCTGGCCGCGCTCCACGCGGCTGGGGATGGCTTTTCCGCGGAGCGCCCGAACTCGCTCGGCCCCCAGGCCTGGGGGCCGCTGCTGGAGCGCTGCCGCCCGAACGGCGACACCGTGCAGCCCGGCCTTTGCGCGGAACTGGATGGCCATCTCGCCTCCATCCTGCAGGACTGGCCGCCTCTTTCAGGCCCTGGCGCCCTGCCGCGCGGGCATATCCATGCGGACCTGTTTCCCGACAACGTCTTCTTCCTGGAGGGGACGGACCGGCGGCCGCGCGTGTCGGGGCTGATCGACTTCTACTTCGCCTGCACGGACACGCTGGCCTATGACGTCGCGATCTGCCTCAACGCCTGGTGCTTCGAGCCGGACCTGGCCTTCAACGTGACCAAGGCGCGGGCCCTCCTGGCCGGCTACAACGCCGTCCGCCCGCTCTCGACGGATGAGATGGCGGCGCTGCCCGTGCTGTGCCGCGGCGCCGCGCTGCGCTTCCTGCTGACCCGCCTCTACGATTGGGCCAACACGCCCCCGGGCGCCATGGTCACGCGCAAGGACCCGCTCGAGTACCTGCGCCGCCTGCGCTTCCATGCCGCGGCCAAGGAGGTTTCCGCTTATGGAGTCTGAGAACGCCATAGCTGTCGAGATCTGGACCGACGGCGGCTGCAAGCCCAACCCCGGCCCGGGTGGCTGGTCCGCCATCCTGCGCTTCGGCGCGGTGGAGAAGGAGATGTCGGGCTATGACCCCGCCACCACCAACAACCGCATGGAGCTGACCGCGGCGGCTTCCGCGCTGGAGGCGCTGAAGAAGCCCTGCCGTGTGGTGCTGCACACGGACAGCGAGTACGTGCGCAACGGGGTGACCCGCTGGGTCCATGGCTGGGTGCGCAACAATTGGCGCAACGCCGCCAAAGATCCGGTGGCGAACTACGAACTGTGGCAGCGCTTGCTGGCCGCTGCCAAGCCGCACCAGGTGGAGTGGCGCTGGGTTCGCGGCCATGCGGGGGACGTGATGAACGAACGGGCCGACAAGCTGGCCACGGCGGCACGGGTAGGGTTGGGGAGGTAGTGTTTGTCAGGCCACAGAATAGCTCTGAACGCCTGATACCCCCATGAACCGCAAGTACAACCGGTCACCGCGCACTAGTATCAAACTACCTTCCCTTACAAGAAGCCAGTACACCAGTAGACAACATTAATATTGGAGACCACTCCGCTCTACAGATCGGGTATTCCCCAGAGCAGTACATGAGGCTCTCCCTTCATCCGGGAGCAGGCTTCTCTCCCGCTCTACCAGAGGCCAGGGCAGGATGCCGCCGTCCTAGATGTTTGGTCCCGGGATTTGGTGGTGCGGGTCATGGATGAACCTGGACGGCTCCTCCGTCCAGGCTTTGCAGATGGCTTCGTAGGGCGTGAGGCCGCGTAGCGTCTTCAGGCGACGGGCG
>NZ_JBHLVZ010000088.1:0-570 GCF_042433125.1 Muricoccus vinaceus
GCCGTTGTAGGCGTCCTCGCTGATCTTCAGCACCAGCGCGTCGCTGCCGTTGCCGATCGTCGTGCTCGTTCCGCCGAGAGGCGGCACGACCGCGGCCGCGGGCGTGGTAAAGGCGACGGTCTCGGGCTTGCCGATCATCACCGTGCTGGAGGGCACGGCCTTGCCGCCGTAGGTGATGCTGTCGACATAAAGGTTGCGGTCGGTGCTGCTGGTGCCGCCCCAGGCGTCGTTGAGGAAGCTCACCTCCACCTTGTGGGCGGCGCTGCCCCAGTTGCCCTTGACGGTCACGGTGTCGGACTGGCCGAGGGCGTGGCTGGCCGAGGCGGTCAGCACGCCGCCCACCTGCACGCCGTCCACCTTGATCGTGTACTGCGCGTGGCCGTTGTAGGCGTCCTCGCTGATCTTCAGCACCAGCGCGTCGCTGCCGCTGCCGATCGTCGTCGTCGTGGTGGCGGGCGGGGTGGGCGCGGGCGGGGTGGGCGGGGTGGGCGGGATCACGACCGGGGCGGCGGGCACGCTGACCTGGACGGCGCCGGAGTTCTTCAGGGCAAGCGTGCTGGAGGGCACGGC
>NZ_JBHLVZ010000089.1:0-28571 GCF_042433125.1 Muricoccus vinaceus
AACACCACGTCAAAGCAAAATGCCCGCTTGACTTCCAAAAGACAGATTCTGTTTTGAAAGAACATGGCTTTGCGGAACCAACAACGGTTCCGCAAAGCAACTCTGACGTCCTACAGAACGCAGGAACAAAAACACTGAGACGCCGAATAAACGCCCAAGGCGTTTTCCAACCATCCCCCTCAGAGGCACCGGCGAAGCACTCAGCGCGTCGTCCGGTGACGGCTATCTAGACCCCCAGACCTTTGGGATCAAGCCCTAAAAATCAAAACTGTCACAAAGCTTGCATCGGCTGTGTCTCCGCACTGCTGCTCGCCGAAGCTCCACCTCGCTCGGCTCGTACAAACCTCTGACCTCCGCTCATCCGCGCATGGCGCAAGCAGCTTCTTCCGCGTTCTGCCGTCCGTGTCGGCAAGCCCCTGGTGCGTGTGCCGGTGGCCCCCTCCAGACTGGGGCAGGCAGCCCGGATCAGGGCCAAGCGTTTCCGTCCCATGCCCATTTCCGCTTCCACTGCGGCCATCGCAGGTCCTCCACCCAATCCGACCAAGCTGCCATTCAACTATGACGAGGCTTTCCGTCGCTTGCGCGAGATGCTGGAGGGCCACCCGAGGGCCGCAATGTTCGACCTGAGGGATCGCGGGCACGCCTCCCCGTTCGAGCAACTTGTCGCCAGCCTGATCTCGGCTCGTACCCGGGACGAGGTCACCACCCCGGTCTGCCTTCGCCTTTTCGCGGTTGCCCGCACCCCTGCGGAGATCGTGGCGCTCGATGAGCCGCGCTTGGTCACGCTGCTCCACGGCGCAACCTTCCCCGAGCCGAAGGCAAGGGACATCCTCGCCCTGTCCCGCCGAATCCTCGACGAGAATGACGGGGAGGTACCCGGCACCATGGAAGGGCTGACCGCCTTCCGCGGCGTCGGCCCGAAGATTGCCGCCCTTACCCTCGGCGTCGCCTTTGGGCATGAGGCCATTGCGGTCGACATCCACGTCCATCGCATCGTCAACCGCTGGGGTATCGTGGCGGCATCCACACCGGAACGCACGATGACCGCCCTGGAAGCCGCACTTCCCCGCCGCTACTGGATCGAAATCAACGAACGCCTGGTTCCCTTCGGCAAGTTCGTCTGCACCGGGGAACGCCCGCGCTGCTCATCCTGTCTGCTGCTGGACATGTGTCAGCAGGTCGGCGTCACCGCCGCGCGCTGATCCTCAGGCCTGACTCCCCCGGAGGCCTACCACCCAAGCCATAAGCTCGGTGTGAGAATGCCGTAAGACCACGGAGGCGACGTGTTCCCCATGGCTAAGTAGATGGCGAAGCCGCGCATCAAGGTGGCGGGAAAGTTCGGCGCCTTCATTGAGCTCCATCCCGCACCACCCGCTGAGAGGCGGTCTGGTCCCAACAGGCGCGAGACTGAGGCCAACCTCCGGGTCGGTGAGCGCGACGTGCCGGCGGTGATTCGTTGTATCCATGCAGGCAAACTCCCACCCGCATACCAGCGGCCGCTCCCCCGCCCCACGGGCCCATGTGGACGCAGCACGCGGCAAGCGCGCCCGGTCAAGGTGACTGCCCGGTTAGCTTGCGCCGGCGGGCGACCGGAAGACGTGTTCCGGACGGCCTCTGCGTCTGGGGATAGCAGCTCCCGGTGCTCGCACCCATGTTAAAGCCCTTGCCCGGAAAGCGGGAGCACCTGCTATGAACACCGCTGGCCCGCCGCCCCCGCGCGGCGCTACCCTCAGGCCGTGAACGCCCTGTCCCCTCCCCGCGCCCGGTTGCCGATCGAGGTGGTCTTTGACCTCGTCTGCCCCTGGTGCTTCATCGGCACCCGCCGCCTGCGCCGTGCCCTGCGCGCCCGGCCGGAGCTGGCGGCTGAGCTGCTCTGGCGGCCCTTCCTGCTGAACCCCGACCAGCCCCCCGCGGCCCGCGAGCCCTTCGCCCGCCGGCCTGCGAACGCCGACCGTGCCAAGCGCCTGCACGCCACTTTGACCGAGATGGGACGGGCGGAGGGCGTGCCCTTCCGCTTTGATCTGATCGAGCGCACGCCGCCTTCCGTGGACGCGCACCGGCTGGTGCGCCTGGCCGCCCGCCGCGGCGCCGCGGAAGAGGTGGTGGATCGCCTCTTCGTGGCCCATTTCGCCGAAGGCGCCGATATCTCCGACCACGCCACGCTCGCCGGCATCGCCGCCGCCTCGGGTCTGGAGCGTGCGGCGACCCGCCGCTTCCTGTCGGGGGAGCAGGAGGCGGAGGCCGTGCAGTCCGAAAACCTCCGTGCCCACCGCCTGGGCATCAACGGCGTCCCCTGCTTCGTCATCGCCGGCCGGCACGCCATCGCCGGCGCGCAGGAACCCGAGGTACTCCAGCGCCTGCTGGACGTGGCCCTGGCCGAGGTCGTGTGAGCAGGAGCGCGTTCGGCCGCCGCGCGGCGATCGGGCTCGCGCCCGCCCTGGCAGGTGGCGCCGCGCTCGCCCAGCCCGCCGCGCTGGACCTCCTGCTGGTGCTCGCGGTCGATGCCTCCGGCAGCATCGATGCCGACGAGTTCCGCCTTCAGCGCGAGGGCTGTGCCGAGGCACTGACGCATCCCTCCGTGCTTTCGGCCATCGCGGCCGGGCAGCGCGGGGCGATCGGCGCCGCCCTGGTGGAATGGGGCGCTCCCGGCGGTGCCGCGACCGTGGTGGACTGGCAACGCGTGTCGGGCGCGGAGTCCGCGCGGCGGCTGGCTCAATCCGTGGTGGACGCCCCGCGCTCGCCGCAGTCCTGGAACGCCATCGGCGACGCACTGGACCACGCGGCCGCCCTGATCGCCCGCGCGCCCTGGGACGCCAGGGAGCGGGTGATCGACCTTTCGGGCGACGCACCGGACATGCGGAGCCTGCGCCCCGTGGAGGCCGCCCGCCGCGCCGCCGCCGCCCGCGGCATCGTGGTCAATGCCCTCGCCATCGAGGGCAGCCGACTCGGCCTCGCGGGCATCTACGAGGATACCGTCATCGCAGGGGACGGCGCCTTCGTCATGGCCGCCGAGAGCCGCGCCGACTTCGCCCGCGCCATGCGCGCCAAGCTGGTGCGCGAGATCGCGGCGCGGCCGACCGGCCCCGGCCCGGTCTGAGGCGCGGCCAAGCGCCGCCTCAGGCGGCCTTGGCCTGCGTCGCCACCCGGAGCAGAGCGGCCAGGATCTCCCGCGCCACCTTCACCCGCTGGGCCAGCTCCATCTCGCGCACCACGGCGAGCTTGTGGTCGGGGCGCAGCTTCACCCCGCCCTTCTGGGTCGCCACCCAAGCCACCAGCCCGCCCGGGTTCGCGAACTGGTTGCGGCGGAAGGCAAGCACCACGCCCTTGGGCCCGGCATCCAGCTTCTCCACCCCGGCCTCGCGGCACATGCGCTTGATGGAAACCACCTGGAGAAGGTTCTCCACCTCCTCCGGAATGGGCCCGAAGCGGTCGGTCAGCTCCGCCGCCATGGCCTCCATCTCCGCCTCGCTCGCCAGCCCGCCAATGCGGCGATAAAGCCCGAGGCGCACGGGAAGGTCGCGCACATAGTCCTCGGGGATGAGCACGGGCAGGCCGAGGTTGATGTTGGGCGTCCAGTCGCGGTCCGGCGCCTCGCCCTTCTGGCCCTTGCCACGCTGGCGGTTGCGGATGTCCTGCACCGCGTCCTCCAGCATCTGCTGGTAAAGCTCGATCCCGACCTCGCGCACATGGCCGGACTGCTCGTCGCCGAGCAGGTTGCCCGCGCCGCGGATGTCGAGATCGTGCGAGGCGAGGGTGAAGCCCGCACCGAGGTTGTCCAGCGTCTGCATCACCTCCAGGCGCTTGGTCGCCGCGGCCGAAAGCCGGTGCGACTGCGGCCAGGTCAGGTAGGCATAGCCCCGCTGCTTCCCGCGCCCGACCCGCCCGCGAAGCTGGTAGAGCCCGGCCAGTCCGAACATGTCGGCCCGGTGGATGATCAGCGTGTTGACCGCGGGCATGTCGAGCCCGCTTTCCACGATGTTCGTGGAAAGCAGCACGTCGTACTTCTGGTCGCCGAACTCCGTCATCACCCGCTCGAGCTCGGTGGGCGTCAGCCGTCCGTGCGCCTGGGCGATCCGCACCTCCGGCACGATCTCGGCCAGGCGCGCCGCGACCTTGGGCAGATCCTCCAGGCGCGGCACCACGCAGAACACCTGCCCGCCGCGGAAGCGCTCGCGCTGCACGGCCTCGCGGATGATCACGCTGTCCCAGGGCATGATGAAGGTGCGCACCGCCAGCCGGTCCACCGGAGGGGTTGCGATCACGCTCATCTCCCGCACGCCGGACAGCGCGAGCTGAAGCGTGCGCGGAATGGGCGTCGCCGTCAGCGTCAGCACGTGCACATCCGCCTTGAGCGCCTTCAGCCGCTCCTTGTGCGCCACGCCGAAATGCTGCTCCTCATCGACGATCACCAGCCCAAGGTCGGCGAACTCCACGCCCTTGGCCAGCACGGCATGGGTGCCGACGACGATGTTGATGGAGCCGTCGCGCAGCCCCTCCTTCACCACCGCCATCTCCTTGGCCGTCACCATGCGCGAAAGCTGCGCCACCTTCACCGGCAGCCCCTCGAAGCGGGCGGAGAAGGTGCGGAAGTGCTGGCGTGACAGCAGCGTGGTCGGCACAACCACGGCCACCTGCGCCCCCGTCATCGCCACCACGAAGGCGGCGCGCAGCGCGACCTCGGTCTTGCCGAAGCCCACGTCCCCGCAGATCAGCCGGTCCATTGGCCTGCCCGCCGAAAGATCCTCCAGCACGTCCGAGATGGCGCGAAGCTGGTCGTCGGTCTCGGCAAAGGGGAAGCGGGCGCAGAACTCGTCCCAGGCGCCCTCGGGCGGGGTGGCCATCACCCCTTCCTTGGTCTGGCGTTCGGCGGCGGTGCGGATCAGCTGAGCCGCCATGTCCTGGATGCGCGACTTCGCCTTGGCCTTGCGGTTCTGCCAGGAGGCGCCGCCCAGCTTGTCCAACGAAACGCCGGCCGAATCGCTGCCGAAGCGCGTGAGCACCTCGATGTTCTCGACAGGCAGGAACAGCTTGTCGCCGCCATCGTAGAGAAGCCGCAGGCAGTCGTGCGGTGCGCCGCCCGCATCCAGCGTCTGCAAGCCGTCGTAGCGCCCGATCCCGTGATCGGCATGGACCACGAGGTCGCCTTCCTCGATCTCCGTCGCGTCGGCGATGAACTGGTCGGCGCGCTTGCGGCGGCGGGGCGGCCGGGCGATCCGGTCGCCCAGCAGGTCCTGCTCCCCGGTGACGGAGATACCCGGCTCGCCATCCGCGCCCGGCGCGCCGATGAAGCCGCGCTCCAGCCCCCAGACCGCCAGCCCCACCACCCCCGGCGGCAGGGCCTGGGTCGCGGCCCAGTGCTCCACCGTCTGTGTCGGCACGCGGTGTTCCCGCAGGAGGTTCGCGAGGCGGTCGCGCGAACCACGGGTCCAGCCCGCCAGGATCGTCCGGCGTCCCTGCCCCGCCATGGCCTTCGCGTGGTCGTGAAAGGCGTCGAAGACGTTTCCGCCGGCCTGACGCACCTCGGTGAACACGCGGCCCTGGCGGCCGCCCGCATCGATCCCCTCCCCGTCCTCGGCCTTGCCGAAGGGATTGAAGCGGAGCAGCGCGCCGCCCGAGAGCATCCGGTCCCAGCCGCGCCGGTCGAGGTAGAGGCGATCCGGCGGCGCCGGACGATAGGGCACCTCACCCTCACGCGGCGGCATGCGGCGCGCCTCGTAGTGGTCCTCGATCATCTCCAGCCGCGCTTCGAGCGAGGCTTCCGCCTGATGGTCCAGGCTCACCGAAGCCGGGCCGAGATAGTCGAGCAGGGTCTCCATCCCGTCATGGAACAGGCCCGCCCAATGCTCCAGCCCGGGATGGCGCTGCCCAGCGGAAACGCTGACATAAAGGGGGTCATCCCCCGCGGCCGGGCCGAACAGGTCGCGGTAGCCGGAGCGGAAGCGGGTGATCGAATCCGGGTCCAGGAACACCTCGCCCATCGGGCGCAGCCAGAGTTCATCCAGCGCCTGCCCGCTGCGCTGCGTGCCCGGGTCGAAGTGGCGAATGCTCTCGATCTCGTCCCCGAACAGGTCCAGGCGCACCGGGTCGGGCTCGCCCGCGGGATAAAGGTCGATGATGCCGCCGCGCACCGCGTACTCGCCCGGCTCCATCACCGTGCCCGCCCGGCCATAGCCATTGGCCTCCAGGAAGCCGAGCAGCTTGTCCGGATCGGTCCGCCCGCCCTTGGCCAGCCGCATCGTGGCCCCGGCGAAGACCGCGCGCGGCGGCACCCTCTGCACCAGGGCGTTCACCGTGGTCAGCACGATCCGCGGGCGCGACGCCTTCTCCATCAGCCGGGTCAGGGTGGCCACGCGCTCGGCCACGATCTCCGGGTTGGGCGAAACGCGGTCATAGGGAAGGCAGTCCCAGGCGGGGAAGCCCAGGACCTCGGCCTCCGGCGCCAGGAAGGCCAGAGCATCGGCCATGCGCTGCATCCGGGCGTCGTCGCGGCAAACGTGCAGGATGCCGCCCGGCTCCTCCGCCCGGCGGCGGGCCACCAGCAGGCCGTCATAGCCCTCTGGCGCGCCGTAAACGTCCAGGCCGCGCTTCGTCGCCTTCGCCATTCAGCTCTTCCGCATCGCGGCGGGGATCCCGGCCCCTGGGGCGGCGCTCGCCTCCAGCAGGCGCAGCATCATCGGGGTCTGCAACTCCGCGGGCACCGTCCGGCGGCCGGAAAGCCAGTCGGTGAGGTCCACGTCCGGCAATTCCAGGATCTCCTCCACCTCGTCCAGCTCCTGGTCGGAAAAGGCCTCGATTCGGTCCGACACGAAGCCTCCCACCAGCAGGTCCGTCTCCTTGGTGCCGCGATGGGCCGCCCGGAACAGCAAACGCCGCCGGCGAGGGGAGAGTTCGTTCGCTTCGTCACTCATTGCTCGTGGCCCGTTCGGCATTCGTTCGTGCGGTGCCATATAACCCCCACGCCGAATCATGCCAGTCCAGTCCGAACGCCTCCTCCCCCTCCTCGCACCCCTCGACAGCCTCCCCGAGGCCGCGGGCAAGGCCCGCCAGCTTTCCGATGCCGCCGGGCCGCGGGTGCTCGACCTCCTGTTCCATCTCCCCGAGCGCTACGTGGACCGCAAGCGCGTGACCCGCCTGGCCGATGCGGCGGACGGCGACATCGCCACCGTGCCCCTGCTTGTCGAGGAGGTGGTCGCCCCCCGTAATCCCTCCCAGCCCTGGGTGGTGAAGGCCCTGAGCGAGCGGGCCATGATCGACCTCGTCTACTTCCTCCGCGCCCGCTGGGTGGGGCCCTGGCTGCACCGGGCCTTTCCCGAGGGTGCGCCGCGCACCGTCTCGGGCCGGGTGCGCCGCTACGGCGCGCGCTGGCAGATGGACGCGCCAGAGTTCGTCTCGCCCCCCGACACCATCCCGGACATCCAGCCCGTTTGGCCGCTGGTGAAGGGCCTCGGCCCGCGGGACGTTCAGAAGGCGATGGCTGCCGCCCTCGCCCGCCTTCCCGCGACCGGGGAGTGGCAGGACCCGACCCATCTCCGCCGCCGCCGCTGGCCGGGCTTCACCGAGGCCCTGCGCGCCCTCCAGGCGCCGAGCGCCCTCCCCGCCCCCGAGGCGACCGACCGTCTGGCCTATGACGAACTCCTTGCCGGCCAGCTCGCCATCGGTCTCGTCCGGAGGGCCGTGCTGGAACGCCCCGGGCGTTCACTGCTGGGCGACGGCTGCTTGCGCGAGGCCGCCCTCGCCGCCTTCGGCCACCAGCCTACCCCCGCCCAGGCCCATGCCCTGGCCGAGATCGACTCCGACCTTGCCGCCCCGCGCCGCATGCTCCGCCTGCTCCAGGGCGATGTCGGCAGCGGCAAGACCCTGGTCGCCCTCCTGGCCATGCTCCGCGCGGTGGAAGCGGGTGCCCAGGCCGCCATCATGGCGCCGACCGAGATGCTGGCCCGCCAGCATCTCCGCACCTTCCAGCGCCTGGCCGGCGCCGCCGGCGTGGAATGCGCCCTGCTGGCCGGAAGCGTAAAGGGAAAGGAGCGTTCGCGCGTCCTGCGGCGCCTCGCCGACGGCTCGCTGCCCCTGGTGGTCGGAACCCATGCCCTCTTCCAGGAGGGCGTGCAGTTCCGTGACCTCGCCCTGGTGGTGGTCGACGAGCAGCACCGCTTCGGCGTCGCACAGCGCCTGATGCTGACGGAGAAGGGCACCGAGACCGACGTGCTGGTGATGACGGCAACCCCCATCCCCCGCACCCTCCTCCTCACCCAGTGGGGAGAGATGGCCGTCTCCCGCCTGGAGGGCCGCCCCGCCGGACGCAAGCCCATCGTCACCCGCATCGTGAGCCGCGACCGCCAGGAGGAGGTGCTGGCCGCGCTTCGCCGCGCCTTTGCGGGCGGCCACCGTGCCTACTGGGTGGTCCGCGCCATCGAGGAAGGCGAGGCCCACGACAACGTCGCCGCCGAGACCACCTTCGCCCGGCTGCGGGAGGTCTTCGGCGCGACCGTGCGCCTCGCCCACGGCGCGCAGACGCTGGACGTGCGCGAGGCCGCGCTGGCCGACTTCGCCGCGGGCCAAGCCCAGTTGCTGGTCGCCACCACCGTGGTCGAGGTCGGCGTGGACGTGCCCGAGGCCACCATCATGATCATCGAGCAGGCCGAGCGCTTCGGGCTCTCCGCCTTGCACCAGCTTCGCGGCCGGGTGGGGCGGGGCAGCGCCCAGTCCTTCTGCCTCCTGCTCCCCTCGGCCGAGCTTCTGGAGGGGGAGAAGCGCCGCCTCTCGGTGATCCGCGACACGGAGGACGGCTTCCTCATCGCCGACGCCGACCTCGACTTCCGCGGCGGCGGCGATGCGCTCGGCACCCGCCAGGCCGGGCAGATCGGCCGCCGCATCGCCGACCCCCAGCGCCACGGCGGGCTGGTGCGGATGGCGCACCAGGACGCGGAACTTCTCTTGGGCAAGGACCCGGATCTGGCGGCCACGGAGCGCGGCCGCGCCGCGCGCGACCTCCTGGCGATCTTCGACCACGACCAGAGCCTGGCCCCGCTGGCCGCCGGCTGACCGCGCCCCCGGCGAACACGGGCGCGGCCCGGGATCGGGGCTTGCGCCGGCCGCGGACCGCGCTTAACCCCATGCGACCGACGAATTCGTGATCGGACCGACGACGCAGCGGAGCGCCCCGTGACTGCACCCATTGCGACCGCCCAGCAGCATCCCGCCCATATCGAGATCGAACGGCTGACCAAGCGCTTTGGCGCCTTCACCGCCGTGGACGACGTGTCCTTCACCGTCCGCGCCGGGGAGGTGCTGGGCTTCCTCGGCCCCAACGGCGCCGGCAAGTCCACCACCATGAAGATGCTGGCCGGCTTCGTGACGCCCACCGCCGGCACGGCCCGCATCATGGGCGACGACGTGGTGGACCGCCCCGTCCAGGCCCGGCGCAACCTCGGCTACCTGCCCGAGGGCGCGCCGACCTATCCCGAGATGACCGTGCAGGGCTTCCTGGCCTTCACCGCCCGCGCCCGCGGCTTCCGCGGCACCGAGGCCGCCGACCGCGTGCACGGCGCGATGCGCCTCACCACCCTGGAGGAGGTCCGCCTCCAGCCCATCGAGACGCTTTCAAAAGGCTTCAAGCGCCGCGTCGGCCTCGCGCAGAGCCTGCTGCACGACCCGCCCGTCCTGGTGCTGGACGAACCCACCGACGGCCTCGACCCCAACCAGAAGCACGAGGTCCGCAACCTCATCGCGCGCATGGCGCCGAGCAAGGCCATGATCATCTCGACCCACATCCTGGAAGAAGTCGGTGCCGTCTGCACCCGCGCCATCGTCATCGCGCGCGGCCGCGTGGTGGCGGACGCGACCCCCGCCGAACTCGCCTCCCGCGGCCCCGACCTCGACACCGTGTTCCGCGACCTGACCCGGGGCCCTGCCGAGCACCACGCCGGGGAGGCCGCGTGATGGGCGGCACGCTAACCGTCGCACGGCGGGAACTGGCCTCCTACTTCGCCACCCCCGTCGCCTATGTGTTCATCGTCATCTTCCTGGTGATGTCGGGGGCACTGACCTTCACCCTCGGCGGCTTCTTCGCCCGCTCCACCGCGGACCTGCAGCCTTTCTTCGCCTTCGTGCCCTGGCTCTTTCTGTTCCTCGTGCCCGCCATCACCATGCGCCTCTGGGCGGAGGAACGGCGTCTCGGCACCATCGAGCTGCTGCTCACCCTGCCCATCGCCCAGTGGCAGGCGGTCCTCGGCAAGTTCCTAGCGGCCTGGGCCTTCTGCGCCATCGCGCTGGCGCTGACCTTTCCCCTGGTGATCACCGTCAACCTGCTGGGCGATCCCGACAACGGCGTGATCGCGGCCGGCTATCTCGGCTGCCTGATGGTGGCCGGTGCCTATCTGGCGGTCGGCGCCGCCATTTCCGCGCTCACGAAGAACCAGGTGATCGCCTTCGTGCTGGCCGTCGCCGTCTGCTTCCTCTTCGCCGCCACCGGATCCCCGGTGGTGACCGAGTTCCTCAGCCGCAACACGCCCGCGCTTGCCGAAATCGCGCGCGGGCTCTCGGTCACGGACCGGCTCGCCGCCTTCTCGCGCGGCGTGATCTCGCTTCGCGACATCATCTTCTTCGCCAGCTTCATCGGCGTGTGGCTTTTCGCCAACGCCATCGCCGTCGACCTGCGCAAGGCGGACTGAACCGTGAGCGACACCACTTTCCCCAAGCCTCGCGCCCGCCGCGCCTGGCTTTCCGTCGGCGCGCTGCTGGCCGTGGCGGCCCTGGCCGTCGGCGTCAACATGCTCGCGGAGCGCTTTCTCTCGCGCGCGCGCATCGACCTCACGGACCAGCGCCTCTACACCCTGTCGGAGGGCACGCGGCAGGTGGTGTCCAACCTGCGGGACCCCGTCACGCTCCGCTTCTTCTATTCCCGTCGCCTTGGCGCGGCCGTGCCCGTCTATGGCGCCTATGCCGATCGCGTCCGGGAGATGCTGCGCGAATACGTCTCCCTTTCCGGCGGCAGGATCCGGCTGGAGATCCTGGACCCCGAGCCCTTCTCCGAGACCGAGGACCGGGCGCTCGCCTATGGCCTTCAGGGCGTGCCGCTCGATAACGCCGGGGAGCAGGTGTATTTCGGCCTCGCCGGCTCGAACCTGCTGGACGACGAGCGCAGCGTCGCCTTCTTCCAGCCGGAGCGGGAGCGCTTCCTGGAATACGACCTGACCCGGCTGGTGCACGAGCTGTCCAACCCGACGCGTCCCGTGCTCGGCGTGCTGTCCTCGCTGCCGCTGAACGGCGATTCCCGCGCCATGATGATGCGGGTGCCCGGCGCCGGTCAGCCCTTTCAGGTCATGACGCAGCTCCGCCAGTTCTTCACCGTCAAGGACGTGGCCGCCGACGCGCAGGCCATCCCATCCGACATCCAGGTGCTGATGGTGGCCCATGCCCAGGACCTGCCCGACGCGACGCTCTACGCGATCGACCAGTTCGTCATGCGCGGTGGCCGGTTGCTGGCCCTGACCGACCCGCACAGCGAAAGCCAGGCCGCCCGCCCCGACCCCACCGGGCGCCCACCCGCCTCCACCGCATCGAACCTCGGCCGCCTCTTCAGCGCCTGGGGCATCGAGGCACCGGCGGACAAGGTGGTGCTGGACCAGCGCGGCGCCTGGCGCGTCCGCGCCGGGCCGAACGACCGCGTGGGCGCCGTGGACTACCTCGCCTGGTTCAGCGCGCAGGGCGACAGCCTGAACCGCACGGACGTGGCCACCGCCGATCTTTCCCAGGTCACCTTCGCCAGCGCGGGCGAGGTCCGCATGCGCGAGGGCGCTCCGGCTGAGCTGACTCCGCTCCTGACCTCCTCTCCCCAGTCCGCCCTGATCGACGTCGCCCGCGTGCGCGAGCCCGACCCCACCCGCGTGCTCGCCGAGTTCCGGGCGGACGGCCGGCGCCACGTCCTGCTCGCCCGCATCCGCGGCGTGCTCAGCACCGCCTTCCCCGACGGCCCGCCCGCCCTGCCGGAGGGCACGGAGCGCGCGGCCGGCCTGCCCGCGCACATGGCGGCGTCGAACGGTCCGGTGAACCTTGTGGTCGGCAACGACACGGACCTGCTGGAGGACCGCTTCTGGGTCCGCACGCAGGATTTCTTCGGCCAGCAGGTCGCCACCCCCACCAGCGACAACGGCGCACTGCTCACCAATCTCGCGGACACGCTGGCGGGCGGCGACAACCTGATCTCGCTTCGCTCGCGCGGGGAAAGCCTCCGCCCCTTCACCATGGTGGATGCCATGCGGAGCGAGGCCGACGCCCGCTTCCGCCAGACCGAGCGCAACCTCACCGAGCGCCTCCAGGCCACCGAGCGCCGCCTGCGTGAGCTGCGCCAGGGCCCGGGTGGCAATGCCCAGACAGTCATCACCCCCGAGCAGCGCGCCGAGATCGACGCGGCCCGCAACGAGATCGTCCGCACCCGGCAGGAGCTCCGCGGCGTCCAGCGCGGCCTGCGCCAGGGCATCGAGAACCTCGAGACATGGCTCCGCGTGGTCAACATCGCGCTCGTCCCCCTGCTGATCACCGCCTTCGCCATTGGCCTCGCGGTGCTGCGCGGGCGGCGCCGCGCGGCGGCGAGGGGATGAGCCGATGCCAATGAACCGACGCCACCTCCTGGCCCTGGGCGGGACGGCCGCCGTGGTGGTGGCCGCCGCCCTGCTCATCCCGGCGGAGGATGCCGCCCCGCCACCCTCGGAATCACCCCTCGCCTTTCCGGCGCTCGCACCCCGCCTTTCGGCGGCGCAGCGGATCGAGCTGAGACAGGGCGCACAGAGCCTCGTGCTGCAGCGCGGGCAGGGCGAAACCTGGACCCTTCCGCAAAAGGGCGGCTTTCCCGCACGCGGCGAGCGGGTTCGCGAGCTCCTGGTCGGGCTGACCGAGCTTCGCCTCGCCGAGCGTCGCACAGCTGACCCGGAGTCCCTGGCCCGCCTCGGCCTCGACGAGCCCGGGCCGAGCTCCTCCGCCCTGCTGCTGCGCGTGACCGACGGCACCGGAACGCCGCTCGCCGAACTCGTCGTCGGGCGGCGCCGGACGCGCACCCAGGCCGGCACCCCCGGTGCCGCCGCCGAGAGCGCCTATGTCCGCCGACCCGGCGAGAACCAGTCCTATCTCGCGGAAGGCCGCCTTTCCGCCGACGCAGACCCCCAGCTCTGGATCGATCGCATGATCGCCAATCTGCCGGAGGACCGGGTGCGGCGCGTGATCGCGGTGCGGGACGGCCGCACGGTGGAGCTGCTGCGCGGCGAGGGCCCGGACGGGCGCCTGGCCATCGTCCTGCCCGGCGACGCCCCGCCCGCAGACGAGGTATCGCTCGACGAGGTCGGCCGCGCGCTCGAGGGCCTGACCCTTATCGATGTCCGCCCCGAAGCCGAGGTGCCGGGCGAGCCCGCCGGGGAGGGTCGCTTCATCCTGACCGACAACCTCGTCGTCACGGCACGGCTGCGACAGGCCAATGGCGATGTCTGGCTCACCCTCTCCGCCGGAGGCGACGAGGAAGCCGCACGCCTGAACGCGCGGTGGCGCGGCTGGGCCTATCAGGTCGGTGCCTGGAAGCTCCCGGCCTTCGCGCCGGGCGTCGAGACCCTGCGAAAGCGCGAGGGTTGAGCGGGCGCGAATTCCCCGACCGCCCCTGGGTCGGCATCGGCTGCCTCGCCTTCCGGGGGGACGAGGTGCTGCTGGTCCGCCGCAGGCACCCGCCGCGTGCGGGAGAATGGTCGGTTCCAGGCGGCGCCCAGCACCTGGGAGAAACCGCAGAGGACGCCGCCCGCCGGGAGCTGCGCGAGGAAGCGGGCATGGAAGTCGGTGCCCTCGCCCTTGTCGCCTGCGTGGACGTGCTGCAACGCGATGACGAAGGCGCGGTGCGCTTCCACTACACCATCATCGACTTTGCCGGCCGCTGGTTTTCCGGCGAGCCCCGCGCCGGCGACGATGCCAGCGAGGCCCGCTTCTTCACCCCCGCCGAATTGCCGCGGCTCGGCCTCTGGGCCGAGGCGCTGCGGGTGATCGCCACGGCCCGGGAGCGCCTGCCGCCGGGCTGATGGCAGCCGCTCAGTACCAGATGCGCTCGTTCTGCATGTTGGCGTAGAGCGGTGCCACGAACTCGCCGTAGCCGTTGTAGATCCGGGTCGGCACGCGCTCGTTGGAGCCCAGCAGCCGCTCGCTGGCCTGGCTCCAGCGGGGATGCGCCACCTCGGGGTTCACGTTGGCCCAGAAGCCGTACTCGCTGGCCTGCAGCTTCTCCCAGTAGCCGACCGGCTGCTCGGCCTGGAACGTGACGCGCACGATCGACTTGGGCGCCTTGAAGCCATACTTCCACGGGAACAGCGCCCGGATCGGTGCACCGTTCTGCGGCGGCAGGGGCTTGCCGTACATGCCCGTGGCGATGAAGGCCATCTCGTTCCGGGCCTCCGCCACCGAGCAGCCGTCGCTGTAGGGCCAGGGATACCAGGCCTGCCGCAGGCCGGGCATGGTGTCGCGCTGCGCCGCCGTCTCGAAGACCACGAACTTCGCCTCCGGCCTTGGCTGGGCCAGGCGCACCAGCTCGGACATGGGGAAACCCGTCCAGGGCACGGTCATGGCCCAGGCCTCGACGCAGCGGTGCCGCAGTACCCGCTCCTCCAGGTTCACCTGCTTCAGCAGGTCCTCCAGCCCCAGCTCGCGCGGCTGGGCCACCAGCCCATCGAACTTGATCGTCCAGGGCGCCACCTTCAGCCGGTTCGCAGCGGGCGTGACGGTCTTAGAGGTGCCGAACTCGTAGTAGTTGTTGTAGCTGGTCGCGTCCCGCTCCGGCGTCACCTCGCGGCCCGGCTGGAAGCGCGGGTTGCGCATGGCGGGCGCGGCGACCTGGGCCCAAGCCGGGCCGGCCAGCCCCGCCACGGCGGCGCCAGCCCCGAGCGCGCCGCCCAGCGCCGCCCGTCGTCCCAGAACAACCGACTCAGGCGTCGCGGCGCTTTCCGGAAGTTCCCAGCCGCGGCGGATGCGGATCAGCATGGCGCTCTCCAGTTCAGGCAGCCCTTCAACTCGGGTGCCCGGCGCCGCGTTCAAGACCGCGGACTCGCCCTCTCCTCAGCCACCCAGGCGGATATTGGCCCGGCGCACGATCTCGCGGAACTTGGCGAGTTCCGCCGCCAGGAAAGCGCGTGTCTCCTCGGGGGCCATCGGGGCGGCGGGGTCCACGCCCGCGGCCGCCAGCCTGTCCCGCGTCGCAGGCTCGGACAACGCCGCCCGCGCGGCGCCGTTCAAGGCGGCCTGCACCGGCGCGGGAAGCCCGCGCGGCCCCAGCAGAACGTTCCAGGTGGTGACATCGAACCCGGGCGCGACCGTCTCGGCCAGCGTCGGGATCCCGGGGAACAGCGGGTGGCGCTCCCGGGAGGTCACGGCCAGCCCGCGCGACAGCCCGTCCCGCAAGTGCGGCGCGCTGGAAGCCAGCACCTCGAAGGAATAGGCGACCTCCCCCTTGGCCAGAGCCTCCATCACGGCCGAACCGCCACGATAGGGCACGTGCTCCGCCTCCAGTCCTCCGACCGAGATCTTCAGGAATTCCCCCGAGAGGTGACCGATGCCGCCGACGCCCGAGGTGGCCCAGGGCAGCATGCCCGGGCGCGCTCGGATGCCGGCGATCAGGTCCCCGATGGTCCGGAACGGCGATGCCTGCGGCACGACCACCACCAGCGGCCCGCCACCGACCGACGCGATCGGGGTGAAGTCCGCCACGGGGTCATACGGCGTCTGCGACGGCAGTGCGGCCGGGTTCGTCCCGTGGGAGGACGCCGAGCCGAGCAGGATCGTATAGCCGTCCGCCGGGCGCTGGCGCACCCATTCGCTGCCCACCGAACCTCCGGCCCCCGCGCGGTTTTCCACGATGATCCGGGCGTTCGGGCCCAGTCCGGGCCCCATGCGGTCGGCCATGATCCGCCCGGCGATGTCCGTGGAGCCGCCCGCGAGGAATGGCACGACAAGCGAGATCGGCCGGTCCGGCACCCAGGCCGGAGCCTGCGCGAGGGCCGGGGACGCCGGGATCGAGGCGAGTGTGGAAAGCAGGGTCCGGCGACGCATGGGCGATTTCCTCGGCAATGGCCCCTCCGGGCCGGTTAATGCCATTCTGCCAGCCGGGCGCCCGACCTGGAACCACGCCGCCTCAGCGTGGCCGCGGCAGCATGGCCATGGGCTCCGTGCCGGCGGGGGTCTCCACCTGGAGAAGCCGGTAGCGCTCCGCCTCCACTCCCCCGCGCGCCCGCACCGCCTCGGCGGCCGGAACCGCGCCGGGCCAGAGGGAGGGGCCCTCCCCCCTTCGCAGGCTGCGCAGCATCAAACCCTTCTGCCCCGGTGGCGGGCTGGGCAGGGAGAAGAGCGACCAGCGGTCGCCGATTGCCACGACGGGCACTCCCGGTGGCAGGGCCAGAGCCAGTTCCGCCGCCAAACCGTATTCCTCCGCCGCCACGAAGCTTGCGCCGGCCGCGATGCGCGCCGCCTCCACGTCCCGCGCCAGCCCGGCCCAGCCGCCCAGGCGCGCCAGCGTCGGGTCGCTTCCCCGGCGTAGCGGCAAGGGCGCGAAGCCCGCCTGGAGAACGACGAGAAAGGTGAGCCCGAGCCCGAGCCAGGCGCCGATGCGTTGCCAGCGCCGCGCCGTGAAGGCGGCCGCCGCGATGCAGGCCGCCGGGTAGAGGATGGCCGGCCAGTTCCCCTGCACCCGGCTGCCGGTCGCCTGCCACAGGAACAGGGCAGCAGCCGGCAGGGTCAGCGCGGCGAGCAGCCCGGCACCGGCATCCGCGCGCCGCCACCAGGCCAAGCCCGCCAGCGCGGCACCCGTGGCGCAGAGCAAAAGGAGCACGGGAGAGGCAAGGCCGAGTTGCCCGGCCGCCAGTTCCCCCAGGAAGCGCAGCGTGAACCCTTCGCCCGCGCCCGCCCTCCCGCCCTGCTTGGCGAAGGAAGCCCAGCCATGCGCCGCATTCCATGTCACCACCGGGAGGAACAGCGCCGCCGCGGCCGCGCCGCCGGCGTAGAGCCGCCAGTCCCGCCACCAGCGCCGCGCCGTGGGCTCCGCCACCAGCCAGCAAACGAGTCCCGCCCCGAAAAGGGCCGCGGTGTACTTCGAGAGCAGCGCGCAGCCCGCCAGCGCACCGACCGCGAGCCACCATCTTCCGTCGGCCGCGGCATGCAGGCGCCCCACCGCCCAGAGCGCGAGGCACCAGAAGACAAACAGCGGCGTGTCCGGTGTCATCAGCACCGCGCCCGCATTGATCACCGGCATCGCGTTCAGCAGCGCCGCTGCCCAGACCCCCGGGCGCTCCCGCGGCAGCAGGGCGTTTCCCGCGCCGGCCAGCGCGAGCGAGGCCAACATGACCCCGAGCGGCGCGAGCAGGCGGATGCCCAGGGCATTGTCCCCGGCCAGGGCCGTGCCGGCCGCGATCCAGAGCGCAACCATGGGCGGGTGGTCGAGGTAGCCGGGCTGGAGGTCGCGGGACCAGACCCAGTAATAGGCCTCGTCAGGCGAGAGCGGCAGCAGCGCCGCGGCGAGGAGCCGCAAGGCTGTCAGCAGAAGCAGCGCGAGCAGCCACGGGCTCCGCAGCCAGGAAACCACCCGACCCAAGCTAGCGGGCCCGCCGACCCAGGGTGCCGAACGCCATCCCGTCGCACCGGATGGCCGGAGGTGCCGCCGTCGCAGCATGGCGCGCGGCTCCCGCACGAACGAATGCTCCAGAGCTGCCGGCCATGGCCCTCCCCTGGATGCTCGGGGTGGCATGGATCGGTTCGGCGGGGGGGACATGGGCCGGCACGGCGGCGGCTTAGCCCGCGCGCCCACCCGCCGGAAGGGGGCGCGGCCCTTCCACCGGGCGGCGGATCGTCGTAGCGCAGCCCGTCCCAGGAGCCTTGAATGCTCGAAAGCCTGATCCCAGCGAACATGCCCTCGCCGGCATCCCTTGGCCCCGTCGTCGCGATTGTCGCCCTTTCCGCCCTGTTCCGCGGCTTCACCGGCTTTGGCTTTGCCATCATCGCCGTGCCCCTGCTGAGCCTCGCGCTGCCACCCCTGCTCGCGGTGGCGCTGGCGGCCGGGTTGCAGTTGCTCGGGGGGCTGATGGATTTCCGCGATGCCTCACGTGCCTGCCACTGGCCCTCCGTCCGCTGGCTGGCCGCCGGCGCGCTGGTCTCCTCGCCCTTCGGCACGCTGCTTCTGGCCTGGCTGCCGGCCGATGCGGCGCGGCTGGTGCTGGCCGGCGCCTGCGGGGTCGCCGTGCTGGCGCTGGTGGCCACGCCCGGCTTCCGCCATCTGCCGGGACGGGCCACCACGGCCGCGGCGGGCGTCCTGTCCGGGCTGTTCAACGGGATGGCCGCCATGCCCGGCCCACCGGCGCTGGCTTATTACCTGGCCCTGCCCCTCCAGCCCGCGCAGGTTCGCGCCTCGTTGATGGTCTTCTTCCTCTTCTCCGCGTTCCTCTCCTCCGCCAGCCTCGTGGCGATCGGCGCCGTCGGACAGCGGGAGGTATTGATGGTGCTTGCGGGGATGCCGCTGATGCTGGCCGGATCGCGGCTCGGGGCCGCCCTGTTCCGCCGTGCCGGAGGAGCGCACCGCAACGTCGCCCTCGCCACCCTCGCGCTGGTCGCGCTCCTCACGGCGGCGCGCGGCCTTGCCGGGCTGTTCGGAAGCGGCCCGTGAAGACACGGCGCCACCACATCACCAGCGGCCTGGGCAGCGTCCGCGCCTGGATTCGCGGCACGGAACCTGGGCTGGTCATGCTGGCCGCCATCGCCGGCGTCCTCGCCGGCGCCCTCGCCTCGGCGATGAGCGGCGTGGCCCAGGGCATGCACATCCTGCTCTTCGGTCCGGAGGGCACCCATGGGCTCAGCGCCATTCGGGAGATCGACCCGCTTCGCGCCCTGACCCTGCCAGCCCTGGGCGGGCTGTTGCTGGCCGCGGTGAACCTGGGCCTGGCCCGCTGGCACCCGCGCGTGCCCGTGGACCCGATCGAGGCCAATGCCCTCCATGGCGGGCGCATGGCGCTGCAGGACGGCGCGGTGGTGGCCGGGCAGAACCTCATTTCCAACGGCTTCGGCGCCTCCGTGGGGCTGGAGGCCGGCTACACCCAGGTGGCCGGCGCCTTCGCCTCGCGCATGGGCATCCTGTTCGGCCTCCGGCGCGGGGACCTGCGCGTGCTGGTCGGCTGCGGGGCGGCGGGTGCGATCGCCGCCGCCTTCGACGCCCCGCTCACCGGCGCCTTCTATGCCTTCGAGCTGGTGATCGGCACCTACACCATCGCGAGCCTTGCGCCCGTGGTGGTCAGCGCGGTCGCGGCCACACTGGTGGCGCGCATGTTCCACGGGCAGACCTATGTGGTGCAGCCCGGCGGCGTCGCCTCCCCGGGGTGGGACGGCTATGCCAATGCGCTGCTCGTGGGACTGCTTTGCGCGCTCGCGGCCATCGCGCTGATGCGGAGCGTGGGCGCCATCGAGGCCGGGTTGAAGCGCGGCGTGCGCTATGCCTGGCTGCGCCCCGCGGCGGGTGGCCTCGCGGTCGGTGTGCTCGCCCTGCTCGCGCCCGGCGTGCTCTCGGCCGGGCATGGCGCGCTGCACATGGCCTTCAACACGGAAGGACCGGTGCGCGCGGCGTTGCTGCTGCTCCTCCTGAAGGCGCTGGCCTCGGCCATCTCGCTCGGCGCCGGCTTCCGGGGCGGGCTGTTCTTCGCGTCGCTCCTGCTGGGGGCCCTGCTGGGCAAGGTGGCGGCCGCGGCGCTCAGCCTGCTGGGCTTCGGGCTGGTCGATCCGCTCTTCCTCGCGGTGGTCGGCATGAGCGCCTTCGGCACGGCCATCATCGGGGCTCCACTGGCCATGACCTTCATGGCGCTGGAAACCACGGGCAACTTCCAGGTCGCCGGCGCCGTGCTGACGGCTGTGGCCGTGACGGGGATCACGGTGCGGCGCCTGTTCGGCTACTCCTTCGCCACCTGGCGCTTCCACCTGCGGGGAGAAAGCATCCGCTCCGCCCACGACGTGGGCTGGCTCAAGGAGCTGACGGTGGGCCGCATGATGCGGCGCGACCTGCGCACGGTGCCCGCGGGCACCCAGCTCGCGACCTTTCGCCGCAACTTCCCCCTCGGCTCGGCCGAACGGGTGATCGCGGTCGACGAGGCCGGGCGCTATGCCGGCATCGTCCTCGTTGCGGAGGCCCATGCCGCCCCGGCCGAGACGGAAACGGCAGGGGCGCTGCTGCACCACCGCGAGGCCGCGCTGCTTCCCTCCATGAACGCCAAGGAGGCAATGGCCGCATTCGACGCGGCGGAGGCGGAGGCCATGGCGGTGATCGACAGCGCCGAGGGCCGCCGCGTCCTCGGCCTCCTTACCGCCAGCCACGTGCTCCGCCGCTACGGCGAAGAACTCGATAAGAGGCGGCAGGAGGAGGTGGGGCTTGCCTGATGCCGAACCTTTGTCCCGCATGTCGTCGAAGCTGATCCGAATGATGTCACCGCCCTGCGCGCGGGAAGCGCGTCTGGCGCCCGTGTCGCGGTCGATCATGCAAGCGACATGGGAAAGAGTCGGAGCGCCCTCTGCGGGTCACCAAGGCCGCTGTGCATTCCGCGTTGCGCCGCCGTCGTCAGGGCTGCCGACCGACAATCCCGGACGAAGCGTGCCGCCGCATGGCACTAGCGGTCAGGCTTATGGGAGTGACCTGGGCAGTGCCGCGACGCTCATGTGGCGCGGATGGCAAGGGGGCGCCGCCCTGCGACGCAGGTGGTCGTGCCGGCCCCCTCTTCCGCTCCATCACCTGATCAAGCCCGCACAACAGGGGCAGACCGGCGTCAGGAGCCCAGCGGGCCTGTCGGCAGCAGGTCAAGGCCCTGGTGGTGAGCGGAACGGCTGACCCAAAGATTGACCGCGCAGATTGCGCTGACGCCAACGAGAAATGCGAACATGGGAGTGGCTCCATTTGCCTGTTCCTCCCTATTCCTCCCCTCATGTTGCATCGCACCATGCCACCTTCAAGTGAACTTTTGTGGCCCTGCTCGCTCGACCCGCTCCGGTGCGCGGGCCGGGCCGGCGTCATGGCATACGCCAGAAATCGCCCTCCGCATGGTTCAGCGGCGGCGGGGCGAGGAATGCCTCGCCTCTCGGAGCGGCAGTGCGGGGGCGGCGCGGCAGAGCAGGAGGTGGATCAGAAGGATGGCCGGCTGCCCAGATATCGCCAGGCTCCGGCCGCAGCGTCTCCAGTCGCTCAGCTCGCCCGGTGATCTGACGCATGGTCGAGAGATTGGAGGAGACCGGTGACAGCGCTGGCGCTGCACCGTAGGGCTCCGGTCCGGCGCAACCCGCCGCCACCAGCAGGCCAATGATAGACAAGTACCGCATCAGGCCCCCTTTCCCGGCTCATTCACGCCGGACGGCGGCAGGTGCCCCGTGTCCAGCCGGGCGTCGGCAAGCTATGGCATCGGTTCTGCCACCAACTCAATCCTTTGGAAGCGACCTCTGCCTTCGCGCGGGCTGCGGGGGGCTTGCCCCACCTTGAGTAAGCAGGCAGCCCCTTTGTGTTCGCGTGGATGACGGCGCTTCGGAACTCGCACTTGAGGTCACCGGCTATGCCTGCGGACTTGGTCGGTCGGGACGCCAGCAAGGTTTGTTCGCATCTGACGAGCCTCCCTCCTCCGCTGGCTTCGCGGACCCGTCCGTGGCTCACGAAGAGCTATACGAGCTGGTCCCCTGCTTTTCGCTTTTCGGAGCAACTGCTGCACGCCCTTGGAGCCACGTGCCGTAAGGCCGCCCGGCCGTCGAGGCATTGTTCGGCTTCAGCCAAGCGGTGACGGCCCTCACCCGGGCTGACTGCATTGATGCCACCGCGCGGAGACAGTGCCGGCCATGTATGCGTCACTTGCGGTTGATCATGGATTTTTGACGATGGAAGCCGACGAAAGCTTGGCTGGATCAGCCCGTCCTGGCCATGCAGTGCAGCAACGCGGCGCTGAAAAAGGCCGCCGTCCAACGAAGGTGCTACACCCGAAAAGCAGAACAATAAATAAGATCACTCCGCCGTCATCTGAACATAGCGTTTTTGTGAAGGTTTACTGAGCCGCGCCCCTAACTGCTGCCCGGTGGCCACGGCTGCAATGCGGGTGGTCGGTAGGCCAAGCGCTCGCGGCCTCTCCGAATGCGGAACGAGACGATGACGGCACCTCCTGTCCTCCTGCTGGTGGAAGACCACGACTTCGTCTTGGAGTTCCTGCAGTGCATGTTCCTTGAAGCCGGGAATGATGTCGTGGGGATCAACGATGGCGTAGCCGCTCTGACAGCCCTCAGGACGGACATCGATGGGTTTTCAGCTGTCATGGCGGACATTCAGTTAGGCTCCCGCGGTCCGGGCGGCTGGGACGTCGGCCAGCAGGCCCGCTCGCTCGCACCGCGCTTGCCAATCGTCTACCTGACTGGGAATGACATGCATGATTGGTTAGCCAGAAGCGTTGCGAAGAGTGCCTTGGTCAGCAAGCCCTTCAGGTCGGACTATCTCATCCAGGTCGTTGCCAATGAGTTGGTCGAGGCCACGCGCTCGTGCGTCCGCGCGCAGCAAGCCACAATCCTCCCCGGCGTGGGCGTACGGAACGGCAGCATGGCACGCCATTCACTGCCGCAGGCGCTTGCGGGTAGGGGTCGTGTGGGGACTTGATGCCGTAGGAGCGCCATGACCGGCGCTGCGGAACAAATGCTCTGGGAGGCGGCGGACAGGTCGATGATCGAGCGAGCTCAATCACACCCTGCGCAGCCATGGCCCATTGCCTTTCGCCGCCTTGTCGCTGTGCGGTCCTGGCGTGAGCACGGAAGTTGCCGAGGCTGACTTCGGCTTGCCGACGATTCGGACGCCGGTTACTCCCGGCAACGCCAACCCCTTCTCCTTCAATCTGTTCGGAACTCTCGCAACGGGGCTCTTCGGGCACTTGGACTACAACACTGAGCCTGAACTCGCCTCGATGTTTGCAGGCGCCAGCTTTACCGGCACCTTCGGCACCGACTTCGCCCAAGGCCGCACGGCCCCACTCTGCAACGATGAGCGTGCCATCTCGAGTTCTCGCCTCCCGTGCCCGAAGCTGGCGTGCTTGCCGTTGCTCGGGATGGGTCTGACTGGCGAGAGCTGATCGGGCGCGAGCGGGCGGCCCGAACGCAAATGGCCGGCAATAACGTCAGCCGCTGAAGGCCCTCGGCCGCTTACAGATGGTTACCTTTCGCAGAAGCTGTGCAGTTGCATGCTCCACGCTGTTAAGGCTCAAGCGGCGCCGGTGTCAGGTTTGACAGGAGGAACCCCATCACTGTTCGATGCGTCGCAATCAGGAAGTCAGGTTCTATGTCTTCACATCCGAACAGACTGTCGTTGCGGGCGGAGGACCATGTCCTCCAACTCCAAGGTGAAGTTCAGGCTCTGCAGGGTATGCTCGCCGTTCTCATCGCACATGTCGCGCTCCTGAGCCCCGCTCCAGTTGCTCGGCGTGACGAGATCCTGAATAGCATGAACGCGATGCTGCCTGGCGCGCTCGCGAAGATCGAGCGTGATGGTTCGCCCGAAGGAGCAGCTGGCTTTGAGCGAGCTGTCGAAGCCGTGACGAACCTAGCGCGCAATGCGATCAAGATAGAGCCCACTGCGCCGCCACAGCAAGGCGATACGAACCGCTCGGGCTGACTTGAGGCAAACCTGGCCATGCTGCCTTTCCCGCCGCGACGTCGCAGGCGGACGCATCGTTGGTGGTCTCGCAAGCGAAGGAACAGCGGGATGAAGTGGGCAGGATGCGCGCTCTGACGAGCCAACGAGACAGCCGGATGCGCATGCGCGCTGGCCAGCGGGTCGGCAGGCCGCGCGCAGGAGAGGCGTGGGTCAGCGGCATCTGCGCGGATCAGCGTACCAACTCCGGCCTTTCCCTTCCGTGGTGAGTAGGCCTGGTGCCTCCGCGGCCTCCTGCTCGGCTTGCTCGTACTGGCAGCCTTCCTCACCGGGATGGCCGAGCACGAGCTGTGGTCCTTTTCCCGCGTACTGGCCTCGGACGCTGCCTGGGGCGACCTGACCGCCGGCTCGGCTGGTGCCATACCGGCGGCAGTCGCGATCGGCAGCTGGAGCGCGAGCCTGCTGGGCCTGCGCATGCCCGACCGGACCGAGCGGTGGATCATGGGCCTGTCCTTCGCCTGCGTGCCGCTCATCGTGCTGCTGCCACTGGCTTCCGGGGTGGTGGCCGACGTGGTGCTGTCCGCGAAGGGCTACCAACCTTGCCGCGTCGAGCCAGGCCGCCGCTTCCTCGGTGTCCGTTATGATCGCGCCGCACCGGATCTGTGCCCCTGATGGCATCGGGCGTGACTGTCGGCCTTCTGTGCGAGCGGGCCTGCTTTGCCGTGATCTGCGGGCAGCCGCACCTCGTCCTCCCGAAGATGGTCGAGGCGGCGCGCACATCCTCCAGCGGCGATGGCCCGGTGATGTGCGAGGTGCCGCAAAGGCCGACCGAGGAGGACAGCCGCGCCGTTCACGCGTCCGCCACGCAACGCCGCATGGCCGAGCCGGCACCACCGCCCGGCTGCATGGAGGACGAGGCGCTCTCACTGGCCGCCGCCGATCGCGGGAGGAGCTCGCCAGCCGGCGCCGCAGCCTGGCTGGCCCTACAACCGCTCCCCCTGAGCACCGCGCGCGGCTCGCCGGACATGCCGCTCCACATTGCGGAGGGCATGTTAGCAACGCTCTGGCGCCGCTTGGCCATCCTTCTCTTCCCCGTGGAACGCACGCTGCCTTACCGCCGGGTGCCACGCAGCGAGCCCGCCCGTAACTCAAGCTGGTTCATCTTCGTCGTGGTTCTGCCGGTTTGGACGGGGCTGGCCCCATTGAGGCTGTGGCTGCTGCTGACCACCCTATGGGACGACCGCAGCTCCAGTGTTCCGGACAAGCTGTGGCAACGGCTCGCAACGACAACCTGCATCGCACAAATTTCACTCCCAGGGGCTGGCGCAAGGTCAGGCGCAGGAGGAAGCACCACTGAACCGACACCGGAAGCACTCCAACAGAGCCTCCTGCACTGCGTGTCTCTCCCCAACGCCAATTCGAGTCGCGCCGTGCCCTACATCACTTTACTTGCCCAACGATACGGTCGGGCAATAAAGACCGCACGGTCAACATACGGCCTGATCTTTGGAGACGCGGTGGATGTGTGGAACCATCGACACGATACAGATCGTGTCCGTCGCCGCTCTGGCTGTCTTCGTCGTGGTGTTCTGCATCGAGATGCGCCGGTTGGCCCTTAGCTTCAAGGCTCCGCCCCCTGCTTCCACCGTCGCGCCCCTGGCTCCGGTATCGACCTCGCTGCGGCATCCCTCCGGGCCGGTCCCGAACGGACGTGAGAACTTCGAAGCCGGGCACCGGGTCAGAGGGATCGCGGAGGCGCTAAGATCGCAGAGGTGCTAAACGAAGGCCAAAGGAAGCGGCCGGATTTGGCTGATCTAGCATGAAGGGCCTCCGACAGACCGGCGATCGCTGGTGCCTAAGCCGTCACGGCAAAGCGCCGTTGATGGTACGGGCGCAACGTGGTCAGTTTGCACTTGACCTTACCGGTTGGTAACGCATGGTGACCCGATGAAACGCCTCGCAATCTTGTTCTTGGCTATCCTGACTGGGTGCGCCCCAGCAAACGCCCCGCCAATCGTCGCTGCCCAGCCACCGACGCTTGCGGCTGCTTCTGGCTCTGCAGCGGTCGTTGCCCCTGCCGCGGCAACGCCCATGCGGATCATCGTGGTGCACTGGAAGATCCGCCATGGAATGGAGGATCAGTTCCTGCATTATTGGTCTACCCGTGCCTTGGTGGCGGACCGGTCCGGGCTGGTGGCAGAGTTCCTTAGTTCCCCAGCCGATCGCCAGCGGTTGCCGTGGATCATTTGGAGCGGCCTGGATCCGCGCTGGACCTCGTTTTACAACGTGGGACTTTGGCGAGATGAGGCTGCCTTCCAGGATCAGATTGGCCGCTTCATCAACAACAGCAGGCCACCCCTGACGTTCGAGGCGGCACCGCGTGAACGTGTATTGCTGACGCCTGAGCGCTGGCGGGTCGGCGCATCGCCGCTGCTCGCCGCCGATGCGGTAGGGGTCCAATGAGGCCGGCCGACTTGGCCTGGCGTGAGGTGCTGGCGGGTCGCCCAGGCCGACCTCGGCCGGCCGTTTGGACGTTCCGGTACCCCGGGCCCGTATACACCCGCCGCACCTTTGATGCGCTCGCGTTGTACAGCGTCTGGGGGAGTGGTGTAGGAGCTGACTGTCGCTGAGGGGCGGTCACCGCAGCGGTTCTCGGTAATGTTTGGGTGGTCGAGAACTACGACCCCGGCTACCAGACCGACCACAGTGACCGATGACGAGCCTGGCCTTCGCGAGATGCTGGCGAAAGGCTCGGACGCCACCTTCCTGCGCAAGATGGTCGGCTGTGCTTCCCAACGACTGCTTGAGCTGGAGGAGGGCGAGGTGATCGGGGCCAAGCACGGCAAGCGTGAGGTGACCCGCAGAAGGTAGTGAGGCGTTTGGGTTTGGTGGTCCGGATCCAGCGTCAGCCCTCGGCGGCTACGGAGCCCTTCGACAGCCCTGAAGGGCCTGCCAGAGAACGAAATTCCTGCGGCGTGCTCTGGCCAAGGGCCATGTGAGGACGGCTCTCATTGTAGTCGCGTCGCCAAGCCTCGATCTCCCGGCGGGCCTCGGCCAGCGTCTTGAACCAGTACAGGTTCAGGCACTTATCCCTGAACGAGCCGTTGAACACCTCAATGAAGGCGTTGTCCGTCGGCTTTCGCAGCCAGGAAAAGTTGATCCGCGTGCCGTAGTGGTCGGCCCAGAGGTTCACGAGGGGGCCGGTGAACTCCGCGCCGTTGTCCGCAAACAGGGCCTCTCCCAATTCATTGGTCAAGTCTGTTCGCCAGACTTGCTTGTGGACACACGGGCTGGTGAGGTTCGGGTTAGACTATCAATTGTGAGTCGTTTACGTCCCTCTTCCATGATCCGGACCTTGCTCTGCGTCGCAGCCTTGTTTGCCACGACATCCGCCTTTGCCCAACAGCTTCTGGGGACCTATCAATCCTGGGGTGCTGCCGCGCATTGGGAAACTAGCGGGAAGGTCTGCTACGCCTTCACCCAGGTGGTCGGCAGAGCGAGTCCGAACAGCATACTGGTTGTCACGCACCGGCCACGGGGACGGAACTTGGTTGCGCTTCGGATCGGTCGCACCCTTCACCGGAATGCCAAGGTGACAATCACTGCTGGATCGACGGATCTGCAGTTCTACACAGCGGAGGGCACAGCCTTTGCGAGGAATGGCCTTGCCGCAATCGCTGCTTTCCGCAAGGAGCGCGTCGCAGTGGCACGGAGCAGCCTTGCTCGTGGACGCAGCACCGCTCGCCGTACGTTCTCCCTCATGGGGTTCGGCGCTGCCTATGCTGCGATGACACGCGCGTGCCCCCCTGCCGCACCCCGTCGTATCGGCTCCGGCGCCTCCCGACGATGATCCTGAGCATCGTCGCCGAACCAGCACCGCACCCAGACCGCCACACCAGCTCGGCGTATCAATGGCCGGCCAATTACCCGTGAGTTCTTGTGCCTCTTATCCGCACGGCGCCATGCGTCTGTCGGCGCGGCGAAGAAGCTTCGGGAACAGATCCTTGGTCAAGGAACCCCGGAGCATAGCCAGCGCGCCTTCAGCCAACTTCACGTCGGCGCGGCAGTATGGATTTTGCGGCTTGTCACCCCGCTCCTAATTGGCGGGGCGCTCAGCGCGAGCGTAACTCCAAGCTCCCTTCGCCGGGCACCACGTTCGACGCCCTCGCGACGTCGCTGGCGGTGGTGGCGCTGCCCAGCCTGATGGGGATCGACCCTTCCGTCCCTGCCACCGCAGCACGCGCCCTCTGGCGCGTACCGGGAACCGCGACCGCAAAGGCCAGGGCCGGCGCTAGCCCGCGTGACCTGCTGAAGGGAGGCGACAAGGGCCGCTCCTTCACACGAGACCCGCAGATCGTGCGCGCGGCTGTCGGTCGTTCCGTTCGTCTCCATGGAGGCACCTGTCCGAGCGCCTTGCTCCGCGAGACCCTGCTTGCTCGCGCCGAGGCGGGGCCGGGCTCCGCGCCGAAGCTGGATCTCCGTCGCGCCGTTGCTGCCCTCGCCGGTATCATCCACCAGCTTTCCGATATAAATGCGCAAGTTACCTCCTCCATCCCTCCTGCCCTTTCTGCAGGGGCGGAATGCACAGGGGGGGGGCTTGGCTCAAGCCTGCCGCTTCGCCTCCGCCTGGTAACTCCATCATGGCGGGGAACTCCGCTTCGTCGACAACACGGGCCAGGACACTGAGCCAGATGAACCTCTCGCCCGTTCTCCGCCCGCTAATTCGGGGGACTGGCACAATCTCACCCAAACTGAAGCTGCCTTTGCTCCAGACTCCTGGCTGCGCCCGGCTGATGCTGGATGGAACGAAGCAGACAGCTTCCTTCACAGCCCGCACAGTTATAAGCCCGGCGGTGATTTCTGACTTTCTTGGGGTTCCGTCGTGTCGCGTGAGGTGATTCGCTTTTCCTGCCGACAACGGTGGGAGGGC
>NZ_JBHLVZ010000009.1:0-8300 GCF_042433125.1 Muricoccus vinaceus
TCTCGCTGAGATCGCGCAGGGTAAGGCGATACCGCAGTCGCCATAGCACCACCAGCGCAACGATGTCGCTCGGGTACTGCGCCCGGTTCAGCAGGCCGGCACTGCGCTCGTTGAACTGTTTGCCGCAGTCGCGGCAGCGGAACCTGCGGTAGCCTTGGGCGGTGCGGTCCGGCCGCTCAATCACCTCCGCCGAACCGCAGTCCATGCACCCCATCTCAGGTCCCCAGCCGCCCATCAACCCGTCAGGAGCCTATCCACGCCTGCCCCAGCTCGCCAGTCTGGGCACTCCTGGCGCGAGCTCTGACAGATCCGCTGGATCCATCCGTGAGATTTGGTTAGCAAATGTGCAGAACCAAAAAGCCGACCGCCGCGAAGCTCGATGGCATTTGACGTTGTTGTCAGCTTGGTAACTCAAGTTCTCAGCGCATCTGCAAGCTGAGCCGGGGCACCCGCAACGCGGTTGCGCCCATCCTGCTTCGCGACCCGCAAAGCGCGGCCAGCTGCGGCCAGCAGCAAGCCTGGCTCTTGTCCGTCCTCAGGCGTGCAGGTCGACCAACCAATACTGACGGTCACACGCGCCTTGGGACTAGCGGCGTGAACAAGTCCGAGCTCGTCGATGGACCCGCGCAGCAGTTCCGCGAGGGTGGAGGCACCATCCATATCTGTGTTGGGAAGCAGGAGGGCGAGTTCATTGCCACCGAAGCGTGCGGCAAAGTCTCCTTGCTCCAGAACGCGCTCTGTCATGCACGCGCTTACCCTCGCCAGAAGCTCATCCCCTGCGGGGTGCCCGAAACAGGTGTTGTAAGCTTCCATGTGATCGATATCGAGAATGACCAACGAGAGCGGGTGGGCATCACGGATGGCGTGTTGCCACTTCTGATTGAGCCGGCTCTCAAAGACAAGGCGTGACAGCAGGCCTGTTAAGCTGTCCATCGGGAGGTCATCTGGAGGCTTGATCACTTCCGGTAGCGTGCCCGAGGTTAAAACGCGTCCTGACGCCCTTCCCCGCCCGACAAGGAAGAATGCTACCGCGGCAGCATGGAGCGTAAGAAAGCATGCGACCGATGCTCCAACCTGCCACCACCAAGCGGTATAGTGATCCGCTGTAAGTGTGGCACCCACGAGAACTAAGCGTGGCAGCCCCAATCGCTGATAGGTGTAGAGGCGCTCCAGGCCGTCGCTCTCGGCTGTGGCGATGAACTGTGCAGACGCGGTGGAGAGCGTAGCTCCCAACCTTCTCACTGTTGCCACCGTATCCCGAACAATGAGGTCGTTCGCTGCAGGATACCTCGCGAGCAACTGCCCATCCGTCCTCAGCAGCGACACAGTGCCGTCCGCACCGAGGTCGAGCCGGCTCATGATCCGCTCAAGGTCGGTCAATGGTACTTGCGCGACGACCAAGCCACGAAAGAGCCCGTCCGGGCTCGCGATACGGCGACTTATGGCAATACCCTGTGTTCCCCGATCACTGGTGTCGGGTAGGCTGACATAGGCGCCAACCTCCCGGCGCTGCCGGTGAACCTCGAAATACTCTCGACCGGCAAAGCTTTGCTCTGCACTCGAAAAGGCTTTGGAACTTGCGACGAGAGTACCGTTTGCGTCCAGCACAAGAAGCAATCCGTCGGTTCGTCCTGGCCCGGCCTGTGCGGAGAGGGCTATCTCATAAGACTGGCTAACACGCTTGCCAGGCTCGGATATTTGGATGGTCGCAGCCAAACCCCGTAACGAGAGATCGATCTGGCCGAGATGGCGGGAAAGGTCTCTCTCAAGCGTGGATACGAGACTGGACCAAGCGTGTTCTGCCTTGCGCCTCGCCTCAACACGCAATCCAGACAGCACCGCAGTGCCGATCAGAAGGACGAGAAGATCTAAGGATAGGATGCCCAGTGCGATGCGACGAGGAACGCTGAACAAGCGCCAGCCGCGCGACTGTGTGGAGGCGGACTGCATCGCTGCTTCACGCGACACGTTCTTCCAGAGCCTCATTTCTGTGAGTTCACGTCATGTCACCTTGCAGGGCGCAGTGAAGCCTGTGGATATCCAGCATCCTCTGCAGTTCTTACGCTCTGCTCACGCGGAAGCCCGTCGAGCCTCCTGGCGTGCCGGGACGAGACGGACTCCAGGTTGCCTGGCAGGATGCCGGGACGCCCGAGCAGCCAGCCCTGGCCATAGCTTGCACCGAACGAAGAAGCAGTCACGGCATCGGCCTCGGTCTCGACCCGTTCCGCAATGACCTCGGCCTGGGTGCTTTGCGCAAGTTCGACCAGTGCGGCGGCGAACTTGTACCCGTCGGCGCCGGTCGGCCCGCTGGTCGCCTCCATGAGGGCTCCGTCGAACTTGATGATGCTCGGGCGCAACATGCGCAGATACCGGATGCCTGCCGCCCCAGCACCGAAATCATCGACGCAGAGGGTGACGCCCAACGCGCGCAGCGCATCGCAGGTGACGATGGCCTCCGCCTCGTTGTCGATCTCGGCGGTTTCGGTCACCTCGACCAGGAGGCGGGCCCATAGATCGCTTGGATAGGCCGAAAGCACTTCGATGAGGCGCTCGCGAAACGCGGGATCCTGGATGGACAGACCAGAAACATTGCACGCCACGCGGGTTCTGCTGTCCGTGCATGCAAGGGCCTGAAGTGTGGCGTCCGCGATTGCGAGATCCAGATCAGCCGAAAGACCAAGCATTTCGGCCATGCTCACGAAAGCCTGAGGGCTGAGCTCCGGCAGACCGTCCGTCGGAAGAGGGCGGATCAGCGCCTCATAGTGCGAAGGCGGCTGGTTCCTCTGGGAGAGGCTCACGATCGGTTGGAAGGCCAGGCGGAAGCGTCGGGTCTCGATCGCGCGGGCCAGGGCTGCGGAACGGGGTCCGGCGGCTGAGAGGAAGCCGTGCAGCCCGCCCTCAAATCCTGCGCGTGCCAGTGCGGCGATGCCACCCTGAGCAAAGGTGCTCAAAGCGATCCGCAGGGCCCGCACCGCCTGCGGTCCCGTCAGACCGACGCTGGCGGGCTCCGCCAGCGTCAAAGCCTTCGTGCAGACGGTAGCCGATGGCAATCCGGCGCTCGATAGGATGGATTGCAGCTGCTCAACAACAGTTCCGAGGTTCGGCGACGTAGTGTCCGCCCTGGCGGTTGGGCTCGACGGAGGTTGTACGTGGATCATGCCGAAGCGCCCGGGAGCGATCTGAGCTGTCGTGGACCCCGGCCCACCATAGTTGGCCAGGATCTCAGTAATGTCCTTCAGCAGGGCGGGGCGCGGCGTGATGCGACCATCCGGCCCCATCAGCTCCAGCAGAGACAAGGTGGCTTGATCGCCCTGGCTGGTGCCGGAAGCGAGCGCCTTCAGCTGCGCCTCGGCGATCCGTAGCAGGGCGCCATCTTTCTCCTGGATCACTCCAGCCGCTATAGCTGACTGTTCAGCTTGCGTCGTGACAGGCAGCGCCGCGAAGGCAAAGGCGTAGCGGCGCACGGAAAATCCGGGCTGAACGATATCGCCAACGTCCGAATAGACTCTGCCTGTCATGCTGTACCCGGCGCCGTCACCATGGCACAGATGCACCAGCACAGGGCGCAGCCGGTCCCCCGCCTGGAGCTGTGCGAGAGCACGCTGGAACACGTCGTGGTCCTTCGGCTCGATGAGGCGCATGGCGGGCCCACGAAGGAGGCTTCTCACCCCTTTGCCGACCTTGGTCGCGATGTCACCGGCGATAAAGGTCAGACGTCCCTCGGCATCCGTCTCAATCAGCAGATCGGCAGCCAATGAGGCAAAAACGCGATAGCGGTCCGGCACCGTTCCCACCAACTCTGAACCATCGTCCTGAAGGACCGCAGACATCACGTGCTTTCTCCCGAAGCGATCCGATTGATGCTTCGCTGATGGCGTTGGCTGCAAATGCCCAATGTCGTCGCTATCACCCTTCCATGAAACACCGTCAGGCTGTGCAAGGGCATGCTAAAGCTTGCCATTCATTCGACCCCGCACAGGGCCGGGCGACAGGAGGCGCCAACCCACACCGGGCGGGAGGCACTTCAGCAAGGATATGCGCTGGCCCGGTCAAAGCCCTCGCCGGTGGCCAAGGCTTGACGCGAAACCTATTCGCCGGGCCACACATTTGGCCATGTCAATGAGGCCAGTACGGCAATCAGGATCGCGGGAATGGTGGCCGCCACTTCGGAACTCATGGCACTGACCCCCTGCCCTTCCAGTTTCCGTGCGTTTTGCCCGGAGTAACTGATGGAGGATTTGACCTTGCGACCGTTGCTGCTGTGTTAACACCACCCTGAAACGCGCAGGAAAATCGCAAGGTGAAAGAATGCATCCCCAATCCAGTGTTGTGTTAAGGCGGTCAAGCTGGTTCTGTCAGGCCTCGCGCCAGGCGCCTCGTTTGGGCGGCCGGGGTAAGGCTGATAGGCTCCGGCTCTGGGCTCCTCGATAAGGACAGGGATGGACTGTGTGGCCTGCGGCTCGACCAGCGTGACCGAGCGGCTGGAGCGCACTGGTCAGGGCTACCGCTGGTTCCGCTGCCGCAGCTGCGGTTCTGTCAGCTCTCGCGCCAGGGGCACCCGGATTGGCGGGCGGGGCAGGTCTGGATAGGCTCCTGACGGGTTAATGGGCGGCCGGGAGCCTGGGATGGGGTGCGTGGATTGTGGTTCGGCCGAGGTGACTGACCGGCGGGACCGTACGGCCCAGGGCTACCAGCGCTTCCGGTGCTGCGCCTGCGGCCGAGGGTTCAACGAGCGCAGCTCGGGAGTGCTGAACCGGACGCAGTACCCGAGCGACGTGATCGCGCTGGTGGTGATGCGGCGCCTGCGCTACCGCCTCACCTTGCGGGACCTGGCCGAGATGTTCCTCATCCGCGGCATCGTCTTCAGCCATGAGGCGGTGCGGGAGTGGGAGGCCAAGCTCGCGCCGGTTCTCGCGGGTGAACTGCGCCAGCGTCGGCGTGGGAGGGGCGGCCGCGGCCGTCGCTCATGGCATGCCGACGAGACTTATCTGAAGGTCCGTGGACGCTGGTGTTACTTGTATCGGGCCATCGACAGGAACGGTGACCTCGTCGACACCATGCTGAGCGAGCAGCGCGACATGGCGGCTGCGCAGGCGTTCTTCCGCTCGGCCAAGTCGGCCACAGGCATCGTCCCCGACCAAGTCACCACGGACGGGCATGGCTCCTACCCACGCGCGATCCGCTCAACACTGGGCAAGCGGGTTAAGCACCGGAACAGCGCCTTCAAGAACAACCGACTTGAGCAAGATCATCGGGGCATAAAAGGCCGGATCCGATGTATGCGCGGGTTCAAGAGCTTCACCTCAGCCGAGCGCTTCTGTCGCAGCTACGATGAACTTCGCAACCAGCTTCGTCCTCGCGTCCGTCACAACCAGCATGTTCCCGCCAGCCGCCGTCGCATGCTTCATCTCCGTCGTGCGGCAACCGTGCTCGCCATCCTCGGAGCAGGGTAGGCTGACAGCATCAACCGCCATGCGACGGCATCCCTGGCGCGAGAGCTGACAGAACCGCCCAGACCGCCAGGCCGACCCATGCACCACAGTGCGTCTCCGAGACACCCATCTTGCGGCAGACCTCGGCCACCGCCGTACCCAGCTCCGCCTGCTTCAACGCGAAGGCGATTTGCTCCTCGGTGTAGTGGCTCTTCCTCACCGAACCGTCCTCCTTCAGGTCAACATCCCTGCCGGAAAACTTTCAGAAAGCCCGGACCAGTCTGCAGGCTTAAGGTCACCGTGTTCGAGGTCAACCGCCCCAGCCGCCAGCTGTGGCACCAGAAGGGCAAGGATGGAGCTATGATCCAGTTACCCGAACAAGTGGAACTCGCCGGACACGGTAGTCGGGACGGCAACTTCGAATGAGCCGTTTCTCATCAGTGCGACCATGCTGTTAGCTACGGAGTGGCCGTCATAGGTGATGCCGTCGACGTAGAGGTTGCGGTCGGTGCTGCTGGTGCCACCCCAGGCGTCGTTGAGGAAGTTCACCTCCACCTTGTGCGCGCCACTGCCCCAGTTGCCCTTCAGCGTCACGATGTCGGACTGGCCGAGCGCATGGCTGGCCGAGGCGGTCAGCACGCCACCCACCTGCACGCCGTCCACCTTGACCGTATACTGCGCGTGCCCGTTCCAGGCATCCTCGCTGATCTTCAGCACCAGCGTGTCCGCGCCGCTGCCGAATGCAGTGTTCGCGGCCGTGGTGCTGGCCGCCATAACTGACCGCTCCAAAACAGCGGCATCGTCGTTCTGGATGATGCCGCTTGCCATCGCACCCTCGATCATCGTGCCGAAGCTGGTTTCGTGCCAGCTGAGGGTGAAGCTCTCGTCGCCCTCGACATCCGTATCGCCAGCGACCTCAATGGTGATCGTCTTGGTCGTCTCTCCAGGGCTGAAAAGCACGGTGCCACGGGGCGTTACCCCTCCGACGAGGTCGGAAGCCGACGCAGGGTTGGCGCCACTGCCTTCAATGAACCAATTGGCGCTGCTAAAGCTGGATGTGTCGCCCGTCCGAGTCGCCATGAAGGTGAACGCGGTCGTTCCGGTAGCGCCCTCGGCCTTGTTCGCGTCCAGGGCCACTGTTTGCAGGCCGGCACTGCGGAACTCACCCGTCGTGAGGTCTAGTACGCCGTTGGTGAAGCGCACGTACTCCACGTTCTGGAGAACGCCCACCCCTGCCACATTCCAGCTTCCATCGGGTTCCCGAAGCCACGCCGGCGAGGGAGCGGAAAACGCGGAGACGGCCGTGTCGGTGCCAGAGCCACCATCAAGCGTGTTGTCCCCCGGCCCGTCGTACAGGATGTCATCGCCAGCGCCGCCCCTCAGGTAGTCGTTGCCGTCTCCGCCCAGCAGCGTATCGTCGCCGAACCCGCCATAGAGGAAATCTCCGTCTGCGCCGCCGTCAATCACGTCATTGCCTGAGCCGCCGTACAGGGTATCAAACCCGCCGAGGCCGAAAATGGTGTCATTCCCTGTCGTGGCTGGGCCACCCACAACCTTTGACGACGTCCTATTCGCGGTCACCGTGTCGCTGAAAGGCGTGCCTGTGATGATTGACATGCGCTAACCCCCGGGAAGAACAGGAATGATTCGTAGAGGTATCGAACATTGGAGTCCGCTCAACTCTGCGTTATGATGACCGATATTAATTCCCGTGTAAGTTGTAGAAATCGGGAGGGGTCGGGCCTTCTCAGGCGCGTGACCCGAGCTGGCGAGGTCATTCCGGCAACTGGTCAGGATGAAGCCGTTGGTCGGTGGCCAGAGCGCATCCTGGGTATCCGCCACAGCAACACTTTGGTGCATGGGGCGTCCGGTTGGGGATCCTCGGGTAGGCTGGCGTGAGGGCGAACCCTCGATTGCTAACGGGGCACCCGCCATGCCGTACAACGCCAATGCCGACAGCCGGCACCGCATCCTGAAGCAGCGGCACCGAATGACGAACTGGCCCTCCTGCGAGGCTGGTCTGCGCGCCTCTGGCAGCCTCACCATGTGGTTCACGGCAGAGGCAGTCGAGGCGTAGCGTGCTGAGCCCGCACCGGTCGTGGTGGTCAGTCCCGCTACTCCGCGCTGGCGATTACCACGACGCTGACCCTGCGGGCGGTGTTCCGCTTGGCGCTGCGCCAGACAGAAGGCCTGATCGCCTCCATCGGCCTTGTCAGGTTGGCGACGTAGGATGCAAGGAGCACCCGAGCTGGCGCAGCGCTCAGATAGATGGTGCAGTTCTGGTCACATCGCGCCAGGCGCTGAACGCGGCATTGCGGACCTGGCGGTGTTGGTCGGCAGTTAGGCGGTGACGACGGAGTTGGAAGTGGTTGTGAATCCGGCTGTGGGTGGAGAGGAACTGTTGAGCGTGGCGCGGCGACTTGAACCGCTGCATCTGCCGTTCTCGCCGTCGTGTTGGCTGGTGTGACACCTCGGCGCGGTTGTTGAGATAGCGGCTCTGCCGATGCTCCACACCTGGCAGAATCCCACGCTTCGCAACGCCGTAGCTGCGCAGCTTGTCGGTGACGATCACGCGGGGAACGTACTGCAGCCCCTTCAGCAGCTTGCGAAAGAACCGCTTGGCGGCTCTGGCATTGCGTCGGCTCTGCACCAGGATGTCGAGCACGTTGCCGTCCTGATCCACCGCACGCCAGAGGTAGTGCAACTTGCCGCGGATGCGGATGAACACCTCGTCCATGAACCATTTGTCGCCCGGCCGTGGCCGACGTCGCTTCAGCTTGTTCGCGAACAGCCGGCCGAAGCGCAGTACCTATCCGCGGAGGGCCGCCTTTTTTGAGGGGTGATGTTTGCTGACCTTAGTGACGCTCA